>DASROK010000491.1:0-3308 GCA_035646915.1 Gemmatimonadaceae bacterium | reverse complement strand
CGCCACGATTCTTCTTCTTGAACGCAAGCATCTCCGCAATGACTTCCTGGAGCTCGGCGACTTTGGCACCGCCGATCAGGCCATCCTGATTTCCGTTTTTCGAATCGGTATAGCTGCTGAAGTTGACGCTCACGCCGAGCTCTTTCGCACGAAACACAATCGGCATCAGCTGGTCGAGATTTGAATCGCGGATCACAGTGTTGAACTTGATGCTGTTCACTCCCATCGCACGCATCTTCGGGCTTGTGTCGAAGATTTTTTTCGTGAGACCCGGAATACCTCGTGCTTTGTCGTGCCGTTCGTCGAGATAGTCGAGCGAGATGTTGAACTGGTGAATGCCGGCGTCCCACAGTGATTTCGCGCGCTCGGGTGTGAGCATTCCGCCATGCGTGATGAGCGTCGAGTACTGAACTTTCACGGCGCGATCGACAGCCGAGACGATGTCCTCGAGATCGCGCCTGAGTGTGGGCTCTCCTCCGGTGTACGTGATCATCATCGGATTGAAGAACTTTGCGGCGTCGACAAAACTTTTGAGCTCGCTGGCTTTTGCTTTGGGATCAGTCTTCCAGTAATTGCAGAAACCGCAGCGGGCATTGCACCGCATCGTCACTTCGAAGTGAACGAGGACGGGTTTCCTGACGACTGAGAGGTAAGCGTACTTAACCAGGAATATTGGAACGTGCCAGGGGCTGAAGCGACTCGAGAGCATTGTTTGAAATCTAAGGCACTCCTTCCAGTGACAGTTGTATGGTTTGGTGTGACAATAAGATGAGAACTACGGGGGTTACAGGAAGACGATGAAGATTGGGAAGATGAGGAAGAAACGCGTTTTGTCTGTTTTTTAACACACTTCGTCTCAACCGGTCGTTGCAACAGTTGCTTCAAATACCTCGGCTGGAGTTTTCCAGCCGAGTGTCTCTCTCGGTCGTGTGTTGAGCTTCTTCGCGACTACGTCGAGTTGCCTCTGAGTTACGTTCGTTAAGTCCATCCCTTTCGGGAAGTACTGACGCAACAGGCCATTGGTGTTCTCGTTCGATCCGCGCTGCCAGGGACTCCTCGGATCACAGAAGAAAACCTGTACGTCTGTGGCTATCGAAAACGCTCTATGCTCTGCCATCTCTTTCCCGCGATCCCATGTGAGTGACTGCTTCAGACTTTCCGGGAGTTTTTGAATACGTCGCGTAAGTGCTTTCATCACGGTGTGTGCGTCACGTTCAGGTAATCTCACGAGCATCACATAGCGAGACTGTCTTTCCACCAAAGTCGCGATGTTTGACCATTTAGTACCGGCAAGCATGTCTCCTTCCCAGTGTCCGGGTACTGCTCTGTCTTCGATCTCTGGTGGCCTCATACTGATAGGTACTGCACCCACAATCTGCCCTCGTCCAAGGCCTGTATGACTGGCATTCCGGCTTCGCCGGTAACCAGGACTCTTTCTCAGGTGCGTCAACAATTCCTTCTTGAGCGCTCCTCGAGTTTGAACATAGAGCGTGCGGTAGATCGTCTCAGGTGAGACACGCATCATTGAATCACTGGGATATGCACTTTCAAGCCAGTGAGAGATCTGCTCAGGTGACCAGTCCGCCATGAGCTTCTCGGAGACGAGTTGTCGAAGCTTGGAATTCGTCGCCAATACACACGCTTTAGGACGTCTTGCATTATCCCATGCGGCATCATCAGCGGCGAGAGCTCGATATCTCTTGCTTCCACCATGCCGACGAATTTCGCGACTAATGCTCGATGGCGCACGACTTAGACGCCCAGCAATCGAGCGCATCGATTCGTCCGCACCGAGCCCTCTTGAAATCTCTTCTCGCTCGGCAAGACTCAGCGCTTGCTGAGACCTTTGTCGACGAGCGGGGGGAATTCCACCTCGCCTCACAATGACATAAGTCACTGGCGGTACTGCACGGCCCAATTCCTTCGCAATACCGGGGAACAACACACCCTCTCGCCAACGCTGCCAGACCAAAGCGCGCTCGGCATCGCTAAATGCTATTCTTACTCTGCGCCTCACTGATCACCTCCGGTGAATGCGTTAATCTGTTGCACTCACCGGTTGAGACCACCACCCATAAAGACGCTTTTCCTCGGAGCCCTCGGCGTAATCTCGGCGCCCTCGGCGTGATGCTTTTATTTTGTAATCGTGCCGTACTTTGCGACAACCGCAGCTTTCGCTGCCGCTGCGAGAATCTGATTCCCTGCCGCGCTCGGGTGTACTGAATCGAGACTGATGTTCGGTCCGAACGGCGTTGTCGACGTGAGAATCGTATTGACGTCGAACGCAACTCCATCCTTTGCCGTGTCGTAAAGAACGCCGAGTGAGAATGCTGCGTAGCCATTCTCGGTGGCTTTCGCATTTATGAATGCGTTCATTCCGGTAACGAGCGCGTTGAGCGTCGTGATGTCGCCGGGAGTAAGAACGCCATCGACTGTTCCCGAAACATCCGCGCAGCTCAAATCGAATGGAGCCAGCCCGCCCGCAGCTCTGATCGCTCCCTGGGCGAGAGCGTCAAGCACCTTTTGCATTGCGATCATGTTCGTACTCGCGTCGCAGTTTGCGTTCACCGACACATTGCGAGTGAGCAGCGCCGCTCTTTGCGACGCGATCTCGGCGCCTGTGCGAAGAGTTGGAAATTTTGCGAGATCGGCCGGCAGCGTCACGAGAAGCGCTTTCGCGCCCGTCGCTTTCACATTGTCGATGACTACCTGATAACCCGCGGTGAATGCCGCAAGTGTTGCGATGGTCACGCCGGTCGACACAAGACCACTCATTGCAGGAAGAACTTCGCCGCCGCCGAATTCAACCGACACGAAAGTTGGATTCTGCGCGCGCATTGCCGATGCCTGAGTCTGCCCCGTCGCAAGAACGCGCGCAGCGAGCGTGCCCGCTTGAGGAATCACTGCAACAGCGGCCGCTGCAGTCTGCGCACTTATCGCCACGTTTTGCGCCGGCAGCGTAACGCCCGCTGAATTCGCGGCGCACACGTTGCTCTGTGTCAGAATCGACGAGTTGTCGGTTCGCTTGAGCTGGCCGAGCGGCGCAGCAAATGGAGGCGGGCATCCTGGGCTGTCGATGAGAGGGAGCGTGAACGTCGCGCCGATATCGTCTGCCAGAAGCTTCGGCCATGAGCTTTGCTGCGAGGCGGCAACAACTCCGTCGCTCGCAAATCCCATCGACACGCTCGTTCCCATCGCTACGTACTTCGAAAAGTCAGCGCCGGCAGTGCCCGGCTCGACACCAGTGTCAGCCTTTTCACACGCAGCGCCGGCAACGATCAGCGTCGCGATGGTGAGTCCCTTTACAG
>DASROK010000490.1:0-5474 GCA_035646915.1 Gemmatimonadaceae bacterium | reverse complement strand
GGAAAAACCAGAACTGCGGTGCCGGGTACCGGAAAAACCAGAACCGCGGTGCCGGGTACCGGAAAAACCAGAACCGCGGTGCCGGGTACCGGAAAAACCAGAACTGCGGTGCCGGGTGCCGGATGAACCGGACGGCGATGTCTACGAAGGATTAATTCTGTCTCGCAACCTGGTAAGCATTTTTCTGACTCCTTCAATCTCCTGATCCAGCGGGCCCTTCTCACTGAACGTCATTACGTGAACCTCGGCAGCGAGGTTGATCTGATTCTCGAGCTCGCACGATGATGCAATCGAATATGTCAGGTATCGCGCGAATTCCTTTCGGCTGGTGTGCCCGCTCCCCTCGGCAATGTTTGACCCGATTGACTCGACCGATCCTTTCATCTGCTCGGACAAATCGACGTGCCCGGCCATTCGAATCCTGTCGGCGATATCGAATACTCTTACGGCAAGTTTGACGGAGCGCTCCCACACGCGAAGCTTGCGGTAGTCGGCCATGACGGAAGCAACAACAGCAGCGACGCAAAGCGTCATCGAACTGTTCTACCTCGAATCACAATCTTCCGGTCTTATCCGGTATCCGGCACCGCAGTTCTGGTTTTTCCGGTATCCGGCACCGTCGTTCTGGTTTTTCGGGTACCCGGTACCGCAGTTCTGGTTTTTCCGGCACCTGGTACCGTAGTTCTGGTTTTTCCGGCACCCGGCACCGCAGTTCTGGTTTTTCCGGCATCTGGTACCGTAGTTCTGGTTCTTCCGGTACCCGGCACCGTAGTTCTGGTTCTTCCGGGTTCGAATTCTGCAACAGGGTTAGGAGAATACCAGGCAATGAGGACAACGATGCTGAAAGACGCAAACGCTGTCGCAACAATCGCCGTAAGAGACACGGCAAAAGCCGCTGAGTTCTACGAAGGAAAAATGGGACTTGTACGCGGACGCAGCCCGGAGAAATCGATTCTTATGTATGAAGTCGGACCGACAACTTTGATTGTTTATCCATCGCAGTTCGCGGGATCGAATCAGGCAACTGCAGTCACATGGCCTGTCGACGATGTCGACGGAGAAGTTCGCGCGCTAAAAGACAAGGGCGTCAAGTTCGAGCATTACGAAATGCCGAACATGAAGCTCGAAGGAGATGTACATGTTGGACCAACGAATCGCGCTGCGTGGTTCAAGGATCCCGACGGCAACATCCACGCGGTGGTCAATAAGCGATAGACCTATTGCAGCAGGGCCTTGAACCGCGGATCATCTCGAAGCGAATCTAGATCAGGATCGGTCATCAGCCAGTCGCGATTTCTCATGCCGAGCTCCATCGCCCTCTCGAGATGATCCAGCGCAAGCCCGCGATCTCCGCGGTTTGCATAGAAGCACCCGACATTGTACAGCATCAGCGGATTCGCGGGATCTGACTGACTGGCGCGACGCGCCCATTCCTCTGCTTTCACATGATCCCCGCGCGCATCCCAGACTGCTGCGCCGAGGTACAATGCACGTGACTCGTTGGGGTTCAACGCGAGCACGCGCTCCGCGGCGGCCAGCCCGCGATCGTTCGCGACTTTTTCTTCATCGTGACGACCAAGTGTGCGGTAGCATATCGCGGCAAAGATCGGAGCCTGGACATCGTCGACGCGAAGGGCCGCCGCACGCTCATAGTAAAGAAGAGCCTGCTCGATTTTCCCCTGGGCCTGAAGCGATCGCGCGTAATACCACGGAGCTTCGTAGAGCGTAGCATCCAGGTCCATTGCGCGCTCGAACTCCTCCGACGCTTCGTCGAAGCGTTGCTGATAAGTCAGCGCAATCCCGCGGGACGCATGCGCTTCGGCAAGCTCGGGATCGAGCTTGAGTGCGCGGCGGCTCGCCGACTCCGCCTGTGCAAGCGCTTCATCACCAGCGCCCTGCTCGAAAAACCTGAAGCACGAGCAGTCAGCAAGGCCCGCGAACGCCAGCGCGTAATCAGGATCCATCGCGATCGCCCGCCGATACAGCTCTTCAGCGGCATCGAGTGAATTCGCCGTGCGCTGATGAAAGAGCTGGCGTCCGCGCAGATAGTATTCGTACGCGCGAACGCTTTGCGTTGGAATCTTCTTCAGTGCCTTCTCTTCCTTCTCCGTCAGCACAACCTTCAGTGCGTTGACGATGCTGGTGGCAATTTCATCCTGGATGGCGAAGACGTCCTCCATCTCACGGTCGTATCGCTCCGACCAGAGCTGGAAGCTCGTTGCGACATCGATGAGCTGAGTCGAGATGCGAAGCCGGTTCCCTGCCTTGCGGACACTTCCCTCGAGAACCGTGTGAACCTTGAGCTTCCGCCCAATCGCGCTGATGTCGTCCTTGTTTCCCTTGAACGCAAACGCTGATGTTCGTGAGGCGACGTCGAGTGCGCGCACCTTCGTCAGTGCGTTGATGATCTCTTCAGTGATGCCGTCGGTGAAGAATTCGTTCTCCGCATCCGCGCTCATGTTCGTGAACGGAAGCACTGCGATGGACCTTCGACCCGAATCCGCGGCAGACTCCTGCGGGATCGCCGTCTCGAGCGCGCGTGCAAACTCCGATACTGTCGTGAACCGCTGAGCGGGATCGAGAGATAGCGCACGCAGAAGAACGTCCGAAGCCAACGCGGGAACATTCACTCCCGACGGAAGCGGCTTTGGTGATTCACTGAACCGCTTGGCAATCACGCCTTGCGGCGTGTTCGCCGTGAACGGCGGCTGCCCCGACAGCATTTCGTAGACGACACACGCAAGACTGTATTGATCGCTCCGTCCATCGAGCTGAGTTTCGCCGCTTGCCTGCTCGGGACTCAGGTATGCCGGAGTTCCAATCGCAATTCCGGTTTGGGTTAGTGACGACCCGCCGGCTGCGGTGATCGCCTTGGCGATGCCAAAGTCCAGAACGAGAGGCTCACCCTCCAGCAGCATGACGTTCTCCGGCTTGATGTCGCGATGAACTACTCCATGCCGGTGCGCAAAGTCGAGTGCAGAAGCGATTGTGCGGGTGATTCGCGTTGTGTCCTGAGGGGAAAGTTTCCCTTCGCGATTGATCCGCTCGCGAAGTGACTCTCCCTCGATCAGCGGCATCACATAGAAGAGAACTCCGCCGGTCTCGCCCGAATCGTGAACCGTGACAATGTGCGGATGAGTCAGGCTCGCGACTGTCCGGATTTCCTGAAGAAACCGCTCAGTGCCAAGTGCGGCGGCAATGTCGGAGTTGAGAACTTTCACCGCTACGTTGCGGTTGTGACGGGGATCGCGTGCGCGGTAAACAGTGGCCATTCCGCCACGGCCGAGCTCGTTCTCTATTGTATAACGGTCCCCGAGTGCTTTCTGGGATACAGGCGCAGTCAATTTTGCGGGTTCGAGACCAATGGATATTCCGGCCTGGACAGGTTCAAGTCAACCTCGGACGACGGACGACGGTCGCCGGACGCGGGTCTCCGGTCGCTACTAGGATCTTTTCCGCTTCTTTGGAGTGGATTGCAGGAATTTGATTAGACCACTCAACATCTTTTGAACCTGAACTGCTCGAGCAATAAGAACCTCTCCATCCTCCCGCTTTATGAGCTCGAGATCGACTGCCAGGATCAACTGATATTCCGTTTCTGACGTCGAGCCCATTGAGATTCGGAGGAACCGCGTAAATTCCGGGTCACTCTGCTTGCCACTACCCTCGGCAATATTTGCCGGGATAGATATGGCTGCGCGCAGAAGTTGTCAGCGAATGATTTGCCCGTCATCGCTTCGAAGCGGTCGGGAAATCCGGAATGTTGCCAACGCAAGTTCGTGCGCGACCTGCCAAACTTCTAGGGATTTGAAATCAAACATGCGCGAAGGCTAAAGTTGCCTTCACGCATTCCTATGATCGTTTCCAGACACAAGCCATCAAAATCCCGCACTCTTCACCCGGCGACCGGCGTCCGTCGTCTGACGACCGTCGTCTGACGACCGTCGTCCGGCGACCGCCCTATTTTCTGGTAAGTACTCCGGTCTGCGTGCTGTATTGAGCGGCGAGTCCCCACGAAAACGTCGACCCGTTCTGTGACAGGGCAAAGAAATCGAAGTCACCGAACGCTCTGTCGCCTGCGGGATTGAGCTTGGTCCATCCACTCGCTCCGTAAAACTGATCGGCCGCCGCAACGATCGCCGGCTTGAGCGCTGCAACATTGCCGGTTCCGCCAACGGCGAGATATGCCTGAGCTGTAATCCACACCGCATCGTACACCGCAAGCGCAAACGCATCAGGCTGCGCGCCATTCGCACGCGCGGCAATTCGTGTCGCAACCGGTTCCCATCTCGCACGCGCACCTTCGTCTACTCCGGGAGTCGGCGTCCAGAAACTCACCTTCTTTGCAAAAGCTGCTGCTGTCGCATTCGTGCGCAGCGGTTCGTTCAATGCAGTTCCGTCCGTTCCGTACCAGCGAACTGAGCCGAGCACCGGGTCTGAGGACGCTGCGTTCATTACTCCGACGACTTCGTCGAACCCTGCGTGAGCGATTGCAACACCGGCAGTTCCTCCTCGTTCAGTAATTGCCGTCTGAACCTGCGTCTTGAGCGTTGCCAGCGAAGCTGCAAAGTCAGTCGTGGTGGGCTCGTACTGGACGCCGGGTTTCACGACACCGCCTGCCTGCGTGAACAGCGCCCGCGTAGCAACCTGGAGCCCGACGTTTCCTGCATCGTTCCGCCAGAACGGAATGATTGTCTTCTGGCCATCGGCCTTCATCAATCCAACGAGCGCAACAGCCTCGAGAGTATCGGATGGCGTGAGCCTGAACACATTGTCGTTGGCGATCGCAAGTGACCCCGCGGTGCTTGACTGACTGATCGCAACCATGCTGTTGGCGTCGAGATAAGGTTTGATCACGCCGACCTCCGCGCTCGACTGCGGTCCGATCACCACTTCGACGCCGCTTCCCTTGAGGCTCGTCACCATGCTCAGTGCAGTATTCGGCTCGAGCTTCGTGTCCTGAATCGACGCCGTGAAGTGATATCCACTTCCGGCGACATACGCATTCACATCCTCGATACCAATTTCCATCGCCGCCTTGCTCGTGACTCCAAGCGTGGCCCAGTTGCCCGTCAACGAAAAGATTCCGCCGATGGTGATGTCCCGGCTCTCACCTGGACCAGTGTAGTCGTCGCACGATACCGCGGCTGCAACGAGTGCGGTAACACCAATTGACACAGCGAGATTTCTAAAACGCATAGGTTGGCCTGGAGATTTGTAAAACAAAAGTTGCGGCCGGAAATGTTCTTGCGCCACATCGAAATTCACCACACCGTAGAGCATGATGACAGCCGTGCTTACGGCGGTGGCTGTAGTCGTCCTTATCTTTTCGGGATTCGCGCTGTTCACTGCCTGGACAGCGCAACGCGTTGACGCTGCGCTTCCGCCTCCCGGAAAGTTCATCGAAATCGACGGCTCGCGAATTCACTACGTCGACAAGGGATCAGGCGACCCGATTCTCATGATCCACGGAC
>DASROK010000489.1:0-3144 GCA_035646915.1 Gemmatimonadaceae bacterium | reverse complement strand
ATGACCATCGGCGAACGGAATTGTCACTCCGTTCCCGCCAAGATTCTCGAGACGATCGAGCGGATACGTCGCGAAACTGGATTTTCTCTGCTCACCATCGGTGATCACTGGCGAGCCCGTCATCTCGAATGATTCGATCGTGTCGCGCACCGCAACATCGTACAGCGAATCGAGCTCGCGCTTCGAGATCTTTTTTTCGCTGAAATCCTGGATGCCCTCGAGAAGCTCACGCGGTCTTGGAATGCTGCCAATCGGCTCGGTAGGTATCGGCATTTCAGGCGTGCCCTGCCCATGCTCTGTCGCCCGGCTTGTAGTCGACACACGGATCGTAGCGGCCAGGCGACTCCACGTATCGCAACGCCTGCGTGCAGCCGATCTCCGAGGTGAAGTACCCCAGCAGTGTGAGCTCCTTCATCATGCGGAAATAGTGTGAAGGAGGATCCAGGACGACTGCTGTCGCAGCTCCGGCATCAGTGCCGGGCGCCGATTCCTTTCGGTCATCCTTTTCGCGGGCCTCGCGGGCCGTCTTCATCTGCTCTCTGCGCGCTTCCATGAACGACTTCTGGTCCTTGTCCAATGCCTCGAGCACCGACAACCGCTGCGCGGGCGTCGCTTTCATGAATGAAACGTTGTGCGCCTTCTGTGTTGCTGCATCGATCGCGGGGATTCCATCGCGAAAGATTTTTCGGTCGCGCTCGTCATACGTGTCGCGAACCATCACCGCCATGAAAGCTCCAGTCTTTGCTGCTTTTGCGCCCGGTGTTTTGGTCGGAGGAAGAATCGTATCGGCTACTTCATCCAGGAATGCAATCTCATCCGCAGTGAAAGGCGCGTCGGTGTTCGGCTTGGCCGTCTCGTCGCGGCAACCTGTGATGAGCGCGCTCCCGCCAATGAGCGCCGCTCCGCCAAGTATTGCCGACACACGAAGAACTGCTTCGCGTCGAGTGATCAGCGCTCTCTCGTCAATTCCATCGTTCGAAGACATCGATGATTCTCCGTTACAGGTTGCGACGATTGAGCTCGTCGACAGCGAACGCCGCTGCACGTGCCGTAAGCGCCATATACGTGAGAGACGGATTCACGCACGACGCTGAGACCATGCATGAGCCATCGGTGACGAACACATTGGGTGCATCCCAGACCTGGTTGTGCGAATTGAGAACTGAGGTTTTCGGGTCGCGCCCCATCCGCGCCGTTCCCATCTCGTGAATTCCCATTCCCGGGAAATAGGTGTTGTCGTATGTGTTGACTCCCTTTACGCCGCACCCTTCCAGAAGCTCGGCCATGTCGTTTGCCATGTCCTTGCGCATCATTCGCTCATTCTCACCGATACCGCAGTCAATCTTGAGAACGGGCAGTCCCCATTTGTCCTTCTTCGTCTGGTCGAGCGATACCTGGTTGGAGTGAGCCGGAAGCATCTCTCCGAATGCGGTTGCTCCCACTCCCCAGCCACCCGGCTCCGTGAGCGAATCCTTGAACGCGCCGCCAACGCCAAGCTCTGCAACAGCGCGCGACCATCCTGAGCGTCCTGCACTTCCCTGGTATCCAAATCCGCGGAGATACTCGCGCTTGTCGCCGAAAAGATTTCGATAACGCGGGATGTAGAATCCAGTCGGCCGGCGGCCGTAGTAGTACTTGTCTTCCATCCCCTCGAGCCCGCCCTGCGCACCAACCCGGAAGTGATGATCCATAAGGTTGTGCCCGAGCTCACCTGAGCTGCTGCCAAGTCCGCCCGGCCAGACGTCGGTTGCTGAGCGCATGAGGAGCCAGGTGGAATTCAGTGTCGATGCACAAAGGAAAATCACTGGCGCCTGATAATCGGTTGCCTGATCGGTGACTGCATCGATCACCCGCACTCCAGTCGCGCGCTTTTTGTCACGATCGTAAAGCACTTCGCTCACGATCGCGAACGGCTTCAGTGTGAGTTTTCCGGTCTTTGCAGCAGCAGGAAGAGTAGATGACTGAGTGCTGAAGTACGCGCCGTAAGGGCAGCCGAGCCAGCATGCATCCCGGTATTGACAGGCACTCCTGCCATCGTGCGCCTGGCTCAGGTTAGCTACGCGGCCTGGTATGATGTGTCTTTTTCCATCGAACAGTTTCTTCGCTCGACCTGCAACCAGCTCTTCGCCGCAGTTGAGCGGCATTCCCGGCAGGAATTGTCCATCAGGAAGCTGCGGCAGTCCTTCGTGAGATCCGGCAATTCCGGCGTGACGCTCCACGTGATCGTACCAGGGCGCGATGTCGGAATACCTGATCGGCCAGTCGATCGCGGTGCCGTCCTTTTGATTCGCCTCGAAATCGAACTGGCTCCAGCGATAACTCTGCCGTCCCCACATCAGTGACTTTCCGCCAACCTGATAACCGCGGAACCAGTCGAAGCGCCTCACTTCCGTGTAGGGCGATTCCTTCTCGTTCACCCAGAACGAAAGATTCTTTTCGTTGAGAGGGTAGTCCCGTTTCAAAACGGGATACATCTCTTCCATCGCTTTCGTGCGCCCGCCGCGATGCGGATACTCCCACGGTCCCTTGGTCGCGTTGACGTAATCCTTGATGTGCTCCACGTTGCGCCCGCGTTCGAGAAGCAGAACGCGAAGTCCTCTCTCGGTCAGCTCTTTCGCGGCCCATCCTCCGGAAATGCCGGATCCGACAACGATTGCATCGTACTGGGGATTTTGCATCTAGTGCGCTCCACTAAGGGCGTCGGCGATTGCCTTCTCGGCTAGCCGCGCCATCACGCGATAGCCGCTGGTGTTCGGATGAACACCGTCGTACGTCAGCTCACACTTGAGACCGTGTTTCTCATCCGACATTGTCGACTCGTAATCGAGATACACAGCTCCATTCTTTGCCGCATAATCCTTCATCCATGCATTCAGCTTGACGATCTGCATTGCGGGCTCGAGCTCTGGAGCCCACGCATACTTGTAGACTGGAAGAACCGAGGAGAGCACAACGCGAATTCCATTTGATTTCGCGAGCTCTGCCATCGAGGCGATATTGTCTTCGATCATCTCGATTGTAGCGGGACCCGTATTCCCCGCGATGTCATTCGTGCCGCCGAGAATCACGACTGCGCTTGGCTTGAGGGCGATTACGTCCTGACGGAACCGCACCAGCATCTGAGGTGTGGTCTGCCCGCTGATT
>DASROK010000488.1:0-5457 GCA_035646915.1 Gemmatimonadaceae bacterium | reverse complement strand
GTTGCGAGGAATGCCGAAGTATTCGAGCGCAAAAAAAGAGCGCCCCGGAAACCGGGGCGCTCCTGCATCAGTCCTCATACCGGGAGTGACCCGGACCTTTGTGCCGGTCTTCGTCCTCCGTGTCGAACTCGTCGTCCAGATCGATCAGGTCGTCATCCAGATCGTCGTCGAGATCGTCGTCATCATCGTCGTCGTCGAGGTCGTCATCGTCCTCGTCAAGATCGTCCTCGTCGTCGAGGTCGTCATCATCTTCGTCATCCAGATCGTCTTCATCGTCGAAGAGATCGTCCTCGTCATCTTCGTCATCATCGAGATCTTCGTCATCGAGGATCTCGTCCTCAGGATCGTCACTGTCAGTCGGACTTGTCCGTATGTAGCTCGCGTCTACAGCGTCCCACATCCTCGCGTCGCCCTGTTCAGCGGGTTCCTCAGCCGGCGACTCGAATCTGTCCAACATACAATCACTTTCCTCCGGGTTAGAGAAGCGCCCGCTCGCGTTTCGCTTCGCGTGACAGCTTCTTTCGATCGTTCGCGCTGAGGAAGCGTTTTCGCAGGCGGATGGCCTGCGGCGTAACTTCGATCAGCTCGTCCTCCTCGATATACTCCAAGGCACCTTCGAGAGTCAACTCACGGGGCGGCTCGAGCTGGATGTTCTCATCGCTCGACTTGCTCCGCATGTTGGTGAGCTTCTTCTCCTTGGTCGGATTTACATCCATGTCACCCGGCCGCGAATTCTCACCGACGAGCATTCCCTCATAAACCTTGTCACCCGGGGATACGAACAAAGTTGCACGTTCCGCCAGATTCGCGAGAGCGAATGCAACAATCACACCGGGTTCCATGGAAACAAGAGTCCCTCTCGTACGTCCTGCTAACGGTCCAGCCCAGTTTCCATAATCGAGAAACCGGTGGTGCATGATTCCCGTACCGCGCGTGTCAGTCATGAACTCGGAGCGATATCCGAACAACCCGCGAGCGGGAATCCTGTAAAGAAGGCGTACCATTCCCTGACCTGGATTTTTCATCTCGATCATTTCTGCGCGACGAGGTCCGAGCTTCTCGATCACTGCGCCGAGGAATTCCTCGGGGACGTCGATCGCAAGCTCTTCGTACGGCTCGAGGCGCTCGCCTTTCGGCCCTACACGTGTAATGACGCGCGGACGCGAAACCTGAAACTCATATCCTTCGCGGCGCATCGTCTCCATGAGAATCGTAAGGTGAAGCTCGCCGCGGCCCGACACCGTCCACGTGTCCGTGGAATCAGTATCCTCCACTCGCAGCGCGACGTTGCGCTCCAGCTCGCGATAAAGACGCTCACGAACCTGCCGCGAAGTGATGAACTTTCCTTCTCTCCCCGCAAACGGTGAGTTGTTGACGAGAAAGTCGACGGAAATCGTCGGCTCCTCTACCGATATTCCCTCGAGGCGCTCCGGATGCTCGACGTCCGTTACCGTCAGGCCAATCTCGACATTGTCGAGACCAGCGAGGGCGACGATCTCACCTGCGCTTGCAGTCTCGAGCTCGATTCGCTCGAGTCCCTCATAGCCGAAGAGCTTCGTGACGCGTCCCTGCTCGTCTTTCATGTTCGGATCGAGAGGAAGAAGCGCGACTGCTTCTCCGACCTTTACCGTTCCCCGCTCGATTCGGCCAATTCCGAGGCGTCCGAGATATGGCGAATAGTCGATTGTCGAGATGAGCATCTGAAACGGACTGAATGCATCCGTCGGCGGAGGCGGAACGTGATCGACAATCGCCTTGAACAAGGGAGCGAGATCTGTTGGGGAAACGTCGAGATCCATGGTCGCGATTCCTTCGCGCGCTGACGCATAGACTACCGGCGCATCGAGCTGCGCTTCATCTGCCTCGAGCTCGATGAAGAGATCGAGCACCTCGTCGTGTACGCGCATTGGATCGGCACCCGGTCGATCGATCTTGTTGATGACAACGATCGGAGTGCGGCCGAGAGCGAGAGCCTTTCGCAGCACGAACCGCGTTTGCGGCATGGGGCCATCGAACGCATCGACAACGAGCAGAACGCCATTCACCATGCGGAGAGTGCGCTCGACTTCACCACCGAAGTCGGAGTGACCCGGTGTGTCGATGATGTTGATCTTCGTGCCCTTCCAGCGAACGGAAGTGTTCTTTGCGAGGATCGTGATTCCCCTTTCTCTTTCGAGGGGATTGGAGTCCATGACCCGTTCCATCACGATCTGGTTTTCACGAAAAGCTCCGGCTTGCCGGAGCATCTTGTCTACGAGAGTGGTCTTGCCGTGATCGACGTGCGCAATAATGGCAATGTTTCGGATTTCCTGCGGGTTTTCCATAGCAGCGAAAGGTAGCCCGTTCAGATGTCCATTTGCACTATGGCTGCGAACTCGATAAGTGCTAACTAAAGGCACTGCTGACTGCTAACCAATAAGCACTGCTAACTAACTGCGTGAGGGTGGGATTTGGCGTTTATGGCGCAGCTTTACCGGGCGGATTGTGCGACTGCGCTCCCGGGGAATTATCGCGACCAGCAGGCGGCGGGTGTCTCCCAGAACCATCAGTCGCTCGGTACCAACTTCCTGGCCCAACACCGGTTTGACTGCATTGTACCAGTCAACGGTTTCTCAGCGATGCTGGTCTGTCAGGATCTGGAACGGGCAAGATGTACATGCGCCGAACTTCGCAAATGGCGCAGCTGAGCCCCGCATCCAGCCCACCCTTCTGAAAGCAAAAAAGCGCCGCACTCGCGCCGCTTTTTCTTTGTTTGCACTTCGCACTGCGTGTGAGTTAGCAGTTAGGAGTGCCTTTAGTTCGCAGTTAATCCAGCTCGCAGATCAAGATGCTGGGATGAACGATACATCATGCCCTCGTGTCTTGAGCATCGCGATGAAAGAAGCCTTGTCCGTCGATTTCATGTAAGCTTCCTTCGGCTCGACCAGTCCCTGATCGACGAGATCTATCAGGACATCGCCAAGCTGAATCATTCCAAGCTTGCGTGACGTCTGCATCACGGATGGAATCTGGAATGCCTTGGATTCGCGAATGAGATTCGCGACAGCGGGTACTGAGAGAAGAATCTCGCGCGCCGCAACCCGGCCGCCTCCGATCTTCTTGCACAGCGTCTGCGAGATTACGCCCTTCAAACTGTCGGCAAGCATGACTCTGATCTGTTCCTGACGATCAGCGGGGAACTGATCGATCACGCGATCGATCGTTCCGACTGCAGTCGTCGTATGCAGCGTACCGAACACGAGGTGACCCGTCTCGGCAGTTTCAAGAGCGATCGAAATTGTCTCGAGGTCTCGAAGCTCACCGACCAGGACGATGTCGGGATCTTCACGAAGGGCCGCGCGAAGTGCGGTCTTGAATGAGCTCGTGTGAACACCCACCTGCCGCTGAGTGATGACGCACTTCTTGTTCTGGTGCACGAACTCGATTGGATCTTCAATCGTTATCACGTGATCGTTGCGTGAGCGATTCACCAGGTCGATAAGTGCGCACAGCGTTGTCGACTTGCCCGATCCCGTCGGACCTGTGACGAGCACCAGACCTTTGGTGAGATAACACAGATTCTGAACTTCGGGAGTGATGCCCATCTCTTCGACGGTCGCAACCGTCGCCGGAATTACGCGGAATACGCCGCCAGTTCCCTTGTGGTCCTTGAATGCGTTCGCGCGGAATCGCGCGACTCCTTCGATCTCGTGCGCAAAGTCGGTGTCGCTCTGCTTGAGAAACTCTTCATAGTTGCGGTCCGGCATGATCGAGCAGACCATCGCGTGAAGCTCTTCCGCTCGCACCATTGGACGGTCGCTCAGGCGATGCAGCTCACCGTGCAGACGGATGATAGGCGGCTCGTTCACGCGCAGGTGAAGATCTGACCCGTGATCTCTGACGAGCATCCTCAGCAGGTCTTCAATCGATTCGCGCGAGGCAGGATCGATGTTTCTCGATGCGCTGATCGCGTCGGGCAGGTGATGCGACGCCGCGGCTTTCTGCGGAGCAGGCGCGTGACCGTTCGAGCTTCCGTTTCCGTTCGAGCTGCCGTTGCCGTTCGTTGAAAGCGGCGCAACTTCAGCATGCCCGTTGCCATTCATCGCTGCGTTTGCAGGCGCTGCGCTGACTGTTGCCCGCAACGTTCCGTTCTCGCGAGTTACCCGGGTGACGAATCTTCCGTCACCATTGGCGTAGACGAACTCGACCGGCTCCCCACCGCCAAGTGTTGCAGCCATTTCCGGCGGAGCCATTTCACGAAGAAGGAGCAGAAGCTGTCCTTCGCCAAGTGGCTGGCGGGTCAGCGGATGTTGCGCTCCGGATTTGACGATGTGCGCAATGTCACCATCGGCGAGACTGACTGCGTCCGCCTTGTTGGAGACCATTGCCGTAAGAAGCGGGTCGATTCTGGGCATACTTGTAGGACGACCGGAGTATGGGCCAGTAACCGGGAATGAATGCTGAATTCTGAATGCTGACGTGGTGAGGAAAGGCGAAGGAGGAAGTCCTCGTTTCACGTCCTCACTTCGTCAGAATTCAGCATTCAGCATTCGTACCCATTTTCACGCGTGAGCATGTGCCTCTCTTACCCCCATTTCAGCCTGCTCGATCTGCACCGTCACATGTGATATTCCGAACAATCCCATGGCATCGTGCACGTGCTCCAGAACGTGCTGCTGAGTCGATGCATCGCGGACAATTGCGTGCGCGCTCATCGCGACCATTCTCGGATTCACTGACCAGACGTGCAGGTCATGCACGGACTCGATTCCGGGAATGGCCTCGAGCTGGATGCGCACCTGCTCCAGGTCGATGTGTTTAGGCACGCCCTCGAGGAGAATGTCGACGGACTCTCTAACCAGAGTCCATGCCCCCCTCATGATCAGCGCGGTGGTGAGAAACGACGCAATTGGATCGGCGTAGAGCCAGCCTGTGTACCGGATGACAATTGCCGCACCTACCGTCCCCACTGAGCCCAGCAGGTCACCAAGCACGTGCAGGTAAGCACCCCGCACGTTGAGATTGTCCTGCGAGCCGCGATGCAGCACGAACGCTGATATCACATTTATGATGAGGCCTGCTACCGCGACCCACAGCATCAGACCGCCAACCACCGGCTCCGGCGCGCGCAGCCGCATAATCGACTCGACGATGATCGCCGCCGAAATCAGGAGGAGAGCTGACCCATTCAGGAATGCGGCGAGAATCTCCCATCGCAGATATCCGAAGCTTTTTCGGGTGGTAACCGGCTGGGTCGAGAACCAGGCAACAAAGAGCGACAGGGCCAGGGCCGCCACATCGGTTAGCATGTGGCCGGCATCGGCCAGAAGCGCGATCGAGTTCGACATGAACCCGCCGACCACCTCGACCACCAGCAGCGTCGCGGTCATCGCGAACGCCAGCCGCAGGCTGGTCACCGAAGCATGCGCAGCGTGATCGTGGCCGGCATGGTCGTGACCGGCATGGTCGTGCCCGCCG
>DASROK010000487.1:0-12498 GCA_035646915.1 Gemmatimonadaceae bacterium | reverse complement strand
GGGGAGATGTCGAGATTGATCCAGGTTCCTTCGGTTACGTCGTAGTCGATATCTCGCGACGTGCCATGCTTCGCCATGACGTCCCACTTTGCCGGTATCGCAGTCGAAGTCGCCGGTGGCGTGCTTCCAGAGGGCGGGTTCACCGGAGGCGCGGGCGGATTCTGGCTGAAAAGAGAACTCGGGAGCCCGAGAATGGCGAGAACGAGGAGTTTGTTCATTTTACCAATGCAGAGAGAGATTTCGTAGCAATTAGATACTAATCACTGCGTTGACATTATCCGGGCAAATTTGCATATCTTTTTGCGTCCCCGCAGCACTGCCGAACCAGTACCTGCCTCGATCTGGAGAAGGAGTAACCGATGCGTCTCAACAGGATTTTCCGTCGCTCAGCAGTCCTACTTGCAGCTGCCATGATCACCGCCGTTCCGCAGCAGTCTTTCGCAGCTCCGTTCGGCGCACTTGGCCGCGCCATTGCCGAACAGCTTGGCTTGCTTGTAGCAATGGTGCCGGATCAGCTCCCGCTCAACGTTCCCCTCCTGATCACTGTTGTCAGTCCCGACGCTCTCACGAAGCAGGGACTGACCGGATTGAAGGCAAACGACCAGGTGAGAGTGACGCTGCTCGAAGGCGGCAAGCTGAGCGTCGTTCCCGTTTACAAGACTTCTACCACCCAGACGCTGAGCACAGCGCCGACACTGAAATCGGGCACGCTCGCAAGTCCGACTGTCACTACATCGACAGCGACGACAACGATTTTGAAGCAGTCATTGCTGCTTACGCTCGACGCGAAAGGCGCTATCACAAGCCGCCAGCTCATTCCACTGGATGCGAACCTCCAGCTCGAAGCACCGACACTGATCAAGCGATAGGAATTAGTAGTGGGTCGCCGGCTGGCCTGGATCGAGGCCGCCCGGACCCTCAATTGTGTGCTCGTTGTTCTGGTACACGTGAACATCTACACGCGTGCCGGAGTTGAAACGTGGTGGCCGGGCGGATTTTTTTCTGTGCCGGTCTTCAGTCTCGCTGTTCCATCTTTCTTTGTGATTGCGGGATACGCTGTAGACCTGGCTGCCGCCGGCCGCGTTTCATCCTTTCGCGATTCTGTTCCGCGGCTGCGCCGCCTGGTCATTCCCTTCCTCGCGTGGAATCTCATCACTCTACTGGTTTTCGCAGAGCCAGGACAGAGCGCGAAACAGGTCGTGTTCCAGCTGCTTACGGGAACGTGGCACCTCTATTTCATCTTCGCGCTGCTGCAGCTTCTTGCAATTCACGCTCTGTTGCTTCCCGCACTCGATGCTGGAAAGACGAGACAGGCTCTTATCGCTGCGCTCGGGCTCACAATCGCTGCGTTCGCAATATCAGAATTATTTATCTGGATACAGGAACCTGATAACGGAACGGTCGAGGCCCTCGTCCGAAGGTTCTTCGTGTTCTGGGCAGGATTCTTTGCTCTTGGTGTATGGTGGCGACGGCGCAGAACCATTCGGCTCGACCCGGCACTTGTCAGCATTGCGCTCGTCGCTGCATTTGCGCTTTACATCATCGACCTGAAGCTCGAGGTCAGTGCGTTTGGGTCCACACCGCGCAAACAGCTCCTCTTCGGCGGCCTCCCATTCCAGCTCCTCGGCGCAGTGTCATTGCTGGCATTGCTCGAGCACCTCGACGCGACTCACCGGGCTCGGAGATTCATCGACACACTCGCGCCATGGGGACGAGATACGTACGGCGTTTATCTCGCGCACATAACCGTGCTGCTTCTGTTATTCCGCTTTCTGTTGTGGAGCGGATGGCTGACGATGCACTGGATCCAGGTTCCACTGTTGACCGCGGCGACATATCTCATCTCGCTGGCACTTGTTCGTGGAGTTCGCAGGCTGCAGATGGAACCGCTCACTGCATTGCTCATTGGCGAACGCGCTCACGTCGATATCTCGACCAGCAGGGGAAAATGATCCGACGCTCTCTTCACTTCATCCGGCACCCGCCGAATCTCCGAGCTCGTGAGTCGTGCCGCATACGCGGCTGGAGTGAACACATAGTCCAGCCTCACGTGGGGACTCCACACCGGAAAGGTGTAGCCGGGGTCATTCACATGGTCCTTGTACAAGGTTCTCCACGCATCGACATAGCCTTCTGACCGCATCATCGCGATCGTAGTCCGCGCGATGTCGCGCCCGCTCAGCCAGATCATTCCACGAATCCAGCGCGGCATCGGCGAGGAGCTGAATTTCTCATCTGGAGCAAGCGCGTTGAAATCGCCACACAGAACGTGGAATGCAAATGCGCGTTCCTCCTTTACGAGCTGGTTTTGTATTCCATCGAGAAGCCCGCGCAGCTCACGAACCCGGTGCCTCTCACTCCATTTTGAGAACCATGCGCGAAGGTGAAGGACAAAGAGCCGCGGGAAGCCATCTGCGAACGACACCTCGAGAAGCGCGTGCCGCGTTCGCGGTGGGTGTCGCCACGCATAGTTCAGTACGGGAGTGTTGCTCAGAAATCCTGTCGATTGCGCTCGCTGCGAACCGGAGTACTTGAACCCAGCCAGTTTCGCTATCTGCTCGACTACTGCAGGATGTGTTGCTTCCTGAAGCGCAACGACATCGGGATTCGCGGCTTTGATTACTTCCGCAATAAGCTCAGCTCGACCGACTCCACCTTCGCGAATGTTGTAGGTGAGCAGTCGCATTCGTCACGTGTCGGACTTTTCCTGCTTGTCCGCGTCGCGCTTGTCGACCATCACCAGATATGGCTGATCCATCGTTACGTCACGAACACTCTGAACAAGCGACGTTGTGGCCTGAATGTTCACCTGACGCTTAGCCATTCTGCAAAGCCGTTCTCTCAGATCGCCAAGTGCGGGTGCAGCGAATGGGTGGTCTTCGCCAAATGGAACTGAATGAATTCCGGGAATATGGAACTCGTTGAACAGCATTACCATGTCGCCGCCGACGAAAGTGACATCCATGTCGCTGGTGCCCGGTCCATCACCATCGAAAGGCTCGTCCGAATGCCATTTGTGTCCCGTGATCGCGCTTCCGCGAAGGATCACGCAGGCGCCGTCTGGCGTCGCATTGGCAAGAGCCTCGACAAACTCATTGTAGAGACTTTCGTCACCGGCAAAGACAAGCTGGCTTACGCGTTCACGAATTTCACGCTGACCTTCAGGAGTTAGCGCTGTCTCCTGGTCTTCGCAGAGACTCATTATCTGTCGAGCTTGAAAACGAACAGCTGCTGAACAAGCTGTGAAACCGGTTTCCCGCCAATCATCGCGGGCTTGAATCGCATTTGCGGCAGTGCTGACTGCACTGCATTTGAGAAAAGGGGGTGCGATGAGGAAATGACCTTGAACGTATTCTTGTCAGCGCGGCCCTTTTCATTCACGACGAATTGCGCAATCACCTGACCTTCAGTACCTGCTGATCTCAGCATTTCCGGATAACGCGGACGAACACTGCTTGCTATCGCGACTACTTCAACATCGACCTCGAAAGCATTGAACGTTCCCGGAGCACCGCCTGCGCCTGCGACGTTATTCGCCGGAGAAGTATCCAGTTCCTGTGTAGCCTGCGCGTTGGGATCAGCAGGCGGCGTTGCAGTCGGAACTTTTGTCGGCGCCACAACCGGCTTCGATTTAGGCTTTGGCTTTGGCGCAGGTTGCGCGGTCGGGCCGGGCGCTGCCGCTTGCTTCACCCAGTGAATAGTCGTCGCCTGCGTTGCGGCGGCGACCATTTTCGATGCAGCACCTGAAGCGGTCGCGTAGACTGCGGCGGCGATCAGTGCGCTATGAGTCAGCGCACTGACCAGATTTGCACCGCCACTCGGCTTTCTGTGCGGCGTGGACTCTATCAAGTGGGTAAACATGTTGTCCTCCTCCGCTGTACCGCATTGCAAAGGAGATGCTAGCCCGCCTTAGCTGGCCGGTGGTTTTGGGAACCTCCCGGCCGTCCACGGAACTCCTGCCTGAGTCGCGCTGTCCTCGAGGGCCTTCAGATCGACTTCGATCAGCTGACTCACCTGCGCGAGGATCGCTCCGTATTTCGACCGCACAAGTTCAAGCTCTGCAAGCTGCGCTGGTGTCGGAGCCTCGAGAGTTGTTCCCCAGTTGTTACCGATTGCGCCATTCAAGCGCCCAAGCAGCGACGGGGGCGTCGCTTCGTTTCTGCTGGCCATCGTTGGATCTCCGCCGAGCAGCTCCTGTGCATCCTTCAACCTGTCGGTCATGATGCGGACTCGCCGCTGAAGCGTTGTGTCGGCAGAAGGAGTCTCATCGATCGCGCGCTTGAACAGTGACATTCGGTTCAACGCTTCGCGCACAACCTGATCGAGTCCAAGGACTGAACGCTCGAGATCGGCAACGCGCTGCTGGTCCTCCAGTGAGGCAATCTTTCTTCCATCGGCTGCATCGATTGCGACTACCCGAAAGCTTTGCGACTCACCAATTGGAGTGAACACTCCGTCAATACGGGTTGCAAAGCTCGCGCGGTATGTCCCCGGTGCGACATAAGGTGCCGCCGGGGGATTGCCGAACGGCCAGTCCGGATCAGGAGCATAGACTGGTCCCGTAACCGGATTCGGTGCCTGCAGCTTGAGATCCCACGCGACACGATTGATACCGGAGCTCGCGGGCGCGTTGAATCTGCGAATCGGCTTGCCATTCGCGTCACTGATTGTGACGACGATTGCAGGACTCTCCTCGCGATCTTCCGCCTTGAGTGAATCCCACGGCGGATAGAAGACATCGGAACCTTTTTTCGCGAGGTCCCTGTCGGCAGCCTGACGTCTCTCACGCCGGGACTTGAGCGCACTCTTCATATAGTATGTGAAGACCGCGCCATAAGGTGGATTGTCAGCCATGTAATAACCGGCACCCTGGAATGCCGGGCCGACTGCATCCGATCCAAGACCAAGTGGACTCGATGGTACGTACAGCGAGGCTGCTTTCGTTGGGAACAACGCGAAATTACTCGCAAGCGTGGCATCGCTCATCGTTCGGAGCGGTGAGTAATCGTCGAGGATGTAGAATCCTCTGCCAAATGTACCAACGACGAGATCATTCTCACGTTTCTGTATCGCGAGATCACGCACCTGAATTGTCGGCAGTCCGCCATTGAGCCTGAGCCACTTTCTGCCGCCATCACGCGTTACGAACAATCCCCATTCGGTTCCTGCAAAGAGAAGATTTCGATCGACGTGATCTTCAGCGAGTGAGTACACACTTCCATCTGGAAGGTCACCCGTAATGGAAGTCCACGTTCGACCAAGATCGGCCGACTTCATTACGTACGGCTTGAAGTCGCCTGCCTGGTGATTGTTGAATGCCGCGTACACGACATTCGCATCGTGCTGCGAGGGAAGAATCTTGAATACCGGCGCAGTGTCAGCGACACCCGGCACGTGATCGATCGACCGCCACGATCCGCCGTTGTTCTCGCTGATGCTGATTTTACCGTCATCAGTTCCGGCAAACAGCAGCCCTTCCTTCACCGGCGACTCGGCAATCGTGAGCACCACTCCAAAGAGTGTAGTCGATGCATTCTTGGCGAGAGCGTCGATGCCCATCACCCGCCCCATGACTTTCAATCGATTGCGATCTATCAATCGCGAAAGATCCGGACTGATAACTTTCCAGGTATCACCTCTGTCATTCGAGACGAACAGGCGATTCGAGGCGAAGTAGATGCGATTGTGATTGAAGGGGCTGATGAACAGCGGAGAATCCCATCCCCATCGCGGACCGGGAGTACCCGGCTCTTCGCTGGGCTGAATGCCCATGACATCGCCAGTTTTCAGATTGAAGCGTGAGAGGTTTCCGAACTGCGACTCCGCATACACCGTGTTCGGGTCCACTGGATCCACAACTGATCCGAAGCCGTCACCGCCAGAGGTGATGAACCAGTCAGCATTGGTGATTCCGCTCGTATTACGCGTGCGCGAGGGACCACCGACAGAGAAGTTGTCCTGCGCGCCGCCAAATACCCGATAAAACGGTTTCGATTCGTCAGTCGCAACGCGGTAATACTGAGTGATCGGAAGATTCGCGACAAAGCGATACGACCTTCCCTGATCGAAGGATTCGTAAACCCCACCGTCACAGCCAATTACCAGATGCGCTGTATCATCGGGATCGATCCAGACTGAGTGATTGTCGACGTGCTTGTTCCGCTCACCAACACGATGGAAAGTCTTGCCGCCGTCATCTGTGACCTGAAGAATTGGCTCGATTGCATAAACGCGATCGACATCTTTTGGATCGGCAAATATCTCGTTGTAATAGTTACTGCCTGACTGGTAGTCGCTCATCTTGCTCCAGCTCGCACCGCCATCCCGTGACCGGAAGAAACCGCCCTTTCGGTCACCAGCTTCAGCAATCGCGTAAACGACACTCGGGTTCGCCGGTGAAATCACGAGTCCAATGCGGCCGAGGTCGGCGTCAGGAAAACCGGACTGGGATTTGGTCCAGGTTTTTCCTGCATCCGTAGATCGCCATACAGCTGAGCCAGGACCGCCGGCAACGAACGTGTAAACCCGGCGAAGTCGCTGCCAGGTTGTTGCGATGAGAATGTCGGGATTGCGCGGATCGAGCTGAACATCGTTTACGCCTGTCCAGTCATTGTCGCCTTTCAGGATTTGCGTCCATGTTTTTCCGCCGTCGGTTGTTTTATACAGACCGCGGTCGCCACCGCCTTTCCAGAGTGGTCCCTGCGCCGCGACGTAGACAACGTCGGAGTTTCGCGGATCGATGAGAATGCGTCCGATGTGCTCGGACTTCTTGAGTCCCATGTTCGTCCAGCTTTTTCCCCCATCGATCGACTTGTAAACACCATCGCCGTACGCGACGACTCGCTGCGCGTTGTTTTCGCCAGTTCCCACCCACACAACGTTGGGGTTGTTGTGATCGATCGTGATTACACCGATCGAGAATGATCCCTGTCCATCGAAGATCGGGCCGAACGAGATGCCGCCATTCGTCGATTTCCATACTCCACCCGCCGCTGCGCCGACGTACCATGTGCGCTTGTCAGATGGATCGATGGCAACATCCGCCACTCGACCAGATGTGAGCGCAGGCCCGATTGCACGAAGCTTCATTCCTGCAAGCAAACCGGTGGTGAACTTCGAGCTGTCGGGAACAGCCGCCGGCTTTTTGTTGCTGTTCTTTGACTGTGCGCCGGCGATTGCCGGTGAAACGGCAAGAAGCGGAACGAGAAATCCGCGAACGACGAAGCGTGTGTGATAGTTCATGGGTGTCGAAGCTCCACCAGAAGCACCCGGATCGTCGAGCTCCCGGTGTTCTCAGCCCAATGTGTCGTCTTGTCACTGAAGAGAGCCGCACCAGTTGTCATTTCGACGTCTCGTGTTGTTCCGTCGGGGTAATGCATTCGAATATTTCCACCGGTCAGGATGTACATGGCGTACGGTGGGTGCGTGTGCTGTTTTTCCTTGAAGCCCGGCGGAATGACTGCCTCCATCACGCGCACGGAATCATTCTCGAGTTTCACGGTAATACTCGACGGATTCACGCGGGCGGGATCCTGATCCGGTGAAGCAGCCTCACCATCTATGCGCTTGACCTCGAAGAGCACGATTCGAACTGGGGTTGATCCGACGTTCGCTGCATAGTGCTGCGGCACGGCACCTCTCCATGTCACCTCACCGGTGGAATCGTTGGTGACGAACGATGTATCACCCAGTGTGATTCGGAGTGAGCCGCCGCTCGCGACATATGAGACTTTTGGCGGATGCGTGTGCGGCTGATCACGCTCTCCGGGCTTGACCGAGTATTCGACAACGCGCACCTGATCGTTCTCGAGCAGCACTTTGTACATGCCGGGTGACGCGGAAACGGGGTCGGTTTGCTGGCATTCCGCGCGAGCCGCCAGGGCGAATGCCAGCGCGACCAGAGTCACTGGAATAAGTTTCATGTTGATACTAAATAGAGGATATGAGCCTGACCCGCTGAATCGGGCGGTATAACATGCTGCCCGGGTTCCCGGGGCGCGAATTTCAGCCGGCCCGGAAAAACAAAGTTTTGGCGCCCCCTGACCCGGGAGATAGTAACTGAATGTTTGACAGTCTCCATGCCCTGCCCCATCATGGAGACGCCATGCTTCGTCTTCTGACGTTCGGAGGTCTCGCCCTCGAGCGGGACGACGGGCCGGCGCCCCGGCTAAGGCCTCAGCGCCTCGGCATACTCGCAGTACTCGCGAGTGCCGGCGACCGTGGTGTGTCCCGGGAACGCCTCGCCGCGATCTTCTGGCCGGACTCGGAGGATCCAAGACACTCTCTTCGTCAGGCACTCTACGCGCTCCGTCACGAGCTCGGCGTCGAGGCTATCACCGGTGACGGCGTCCTTTCACTCGATCGCAACGTTTTGAGCTGCGACCTGGTGGAATTCCGGTCCGCGCTCGGCGCGGGCCATAGGGCTGCTGCTGCATCACTTGCGAGCGGACCTTTATTGAATGGATTTGCCCTCGCATCACATCCGGAATTTGAGCGATGGGCTGATGAGGAGCGCGCAGCAGTTTCTGCTGCTGCTACGAAGCTTCTGCTTGCTCTCGCCAAGGAAGCGAGCGACACCGGCGATTTTGAGACTGCGGCAGACTGGTGGAGAAGACTCACCATTCTCGATCCGCTCAGTGGCCGCTTTGCCCTCGGCTATCTGAAGGCACTTGCAGCTTCGGGAGATCGCGCAGGCGCACTTGCATTCGCGCGCACACACGAGCGACTCGTCCGGCGGGAGCTCGAAGCAGATCCCGATCCTGAAATCCGAAAGCTCGAGGCGGAGCTTCGCGCAATGCCATCGCCTGCTGTTCCACGAAATACCGGAAAGAAACCAGCTCAGCGTGCAGTACCAGCTGAAATTGTTGAAGCTGCAGCGAGTGACACGCCACCTGAAATCCGGCACGTGCGGCGCCGCAGCACCAACAGGCCGGTGTTCATAGTTGGTGCATTGGCCGTACTTGTTGCAATCGCGACAGCAATTTCTACGATGGGACGCCGCGAAGGATCAGCAGCGGCCGCTGCATCTGCTAATCCCGTATTCGCGGTTGGGATGATTCGCGAGGAAGGAATTCCTGACACTCTGCGCATTGGTGGCGTGCTGACCGACATGCTCGCGACAAACCTTGCGCGCGTTTCCGGAATGTCAGTTCTCGCGAATTCACGATTGTTCGAGTTGATGCTTCCCGGACAGGATACGCTGCCGGGTGGATATTCGGACGCTGCTCGCAGAGCCGGTGCAACCGAGATTCTTCAGGGCCGGCTTCTTTCTGGTCCGCAATGGACGCTCGCGATGGAGATTCAGCGCGTCGACCTGAAAACCGGATTGGTGAAACGCGGTTATCGCGTAGCAGCAGAGAATCGTTACGCACTTGTCGACAGCATGACTTCGGCAATTGCGGCGGATCTCAGTTTCGGCTCGCCGTCCGGATCGATCGCCGATGCTACAACCGACAATCAGATTGCGTACAGGCTTTATGAGGAAGGACTTCGCGCATACAACCAGTACGATGAAGCTGCAGCGCTGCGACTGATGGCTGCTGCACTGCAGGAAGATTCAACGTTTGCGATGGCAGCGTATTACGCGGCGCGAAGTTTTGGACAACCAAACTCATATCCCAATCGCGCACGAGCTCTCCGGCTCGCTGCGCGTGCACCAGAGCGGGAACGACTTATAATCACTGCTGATCTCCTCGTTGATGATCAGGATCCTGCTGCAATTGCGATCGCTGATTCCCTGGCGACGAAATATCCGCTCGATCCACGCGGTCATGAGTTTCTCTGGAAAGCGCTATGGACCCACGGCGACTGGGCGAGAGCGGTCATTTCAATCGAGCGCGCGATTGCACTCGATTCAGCAGCAGAACCAGTCGGCCGTCAGGGATGCAGGTTGTGCAGCGATTTCGGTAATCTCGTGGAAACTTATTTCTGGTGGGATTCCATTCCTGCTGTCGAGCGCACTGTTCAGCGAGTTCAGCGCCTGCGTCCCAACTGGCACAATTCATGGGACATCCTCATGCGTACCTCCGGTGTACGAGGCGACACTGCGCGCATGAATGGATATTTGCGCCGGTTTCGTGAAGCGAGCCCGTTCCCAGTGTCTCCGTTTTACGTCGCCAGACGGGATATCGTCGCTGAAAACTACGATCGCGCCGAAGCGACCTTGCAGCCGTTTCTCGATTCGCCGCGGCAGGAGGAACTCAATGAAGCGGTGTGGTACGAGACAATCCTTCTTAGAAATCAGGGGCGCATCGACGAAGCGCTGAAGGTCGCAGGCAAACGCTCGGCTCCCGCCGACATGAATCTCGCTACGGCAGCACTCGATGCGGGGAATCCATCTCTTGCGATTCCGAAATTTCTTGGACGCGCGGCAGCCGACATCTCGTTCATGTCAGCAAGCAGTCAGGCGCGCAACCGTGCGTGGAATGCCACTCTCCTCGGGATGGCATTCATTGCTGCGGGTGACACCGCTCGAGTGCGCAGGCTGGCAGATACAGTCGAGTATTGGGGAAGTCATAGCCTCTACGGCCGCGACCAGCGCGCACATCACTACCTGCGAGGAATGCTTCTCGTTGCACAAGGAAAGGACAACGAGGCTGTTGCTCATTTAAGAGCAGCGATCCATTCGCCAAGCAATGGATTCACGCGCGTCAACTACGAGCTCGGCAAGGCATTGCTGCGATTGAATCGTCCCGCAGAAGCAATACCGATTGTGCGCAGTGCACTGCACGGCGATATCGATGGATCGAATCTCTATGTGACGCGCACCGATCTTCACGAAGTGCTTGCGCAGGCATTCGATCGAATTGGAAGCCGGGACAGCGCTGCCTTTCATTATAGTGCAGTCGCCAGCGCATGGAAGCGCGCAGATCCGCGATTTCACGCAAGGCGCGAGGTGGCGCGCGCGCGAGTTGATGGTCGCGCGACACCACCTCGAGTCGCCAGCACTCTTACGTCAAAGCCCCGGCACTGAGACTGATCACTGCAGCTTGACGTCGATGCAGGGCGCCGTTGCAGGATCACCAATACTGTAGGGATACACGGCTCCCACGCATACTCGAAACGTGACTCCCGCAAGGAGATTGTTCAGTGTATACGAGGTATTGCTTGTCGTGATCGTTGGCATGCCGGCGATATCACCACCGGTAATTACATATGTCGCGCCGGTGGGAATGCCGGTGTTCGACCAGCTGAGCGTAACGTTCACTCGGCCCGGCGCGTTGGGAATGAGTGCAACACTGTACTTGAGACCGGTGGGCTGAATCACAGCAATGGATTTGGCGGTGGCTACCGGACTCGGTGTCGACACAGTAGTTCCGAACAGCGCATACACCTTGTACGAATACGTCCAGCGCAGGTCCACTGGCGCGTCGGTATGATACCACATGCCGCCCTCTGCAAGCTGGCTCGTGCTGGCGTACTCGGCGATCTTGGCCTCTGGTTCAGGCGCCGTGCTGGATCGCGTCACGCGATAGCCACTTGCATTGGCGACTTCTTTCCATGTGAGCCCGATCTGACCCGGTATTGCGCTTCCCGCCGTGAGAGATGTTGGCCCTGCAGGAATAACGGTGACCGTACCCGTGACGGGTTTTGGTTCCATGACAATGACGCCAGGTGTGATGGCAGTCGAAGTAGCGGCTGACGGAACTGTGTAGCCTACCCAGCCGGAGGCCGCAGTGTTGTTCTTGCCTTTGCCTATGCTCACAACCTGGTACTCGTACGACACTCCGGCCGCGGGAAGTGCTCCCGTGTACGGCGTGCCTGGAACGCCTGCAGCTAGAGGCCCTTCAGGGGAGCGGCGGTTCACCGTGTATGAAACCACATTCGCCATGTTGTTCCACGAGACGATGAGAGCTGTTGAATTGGATGTTACCGTCACTCCGGTGGGAGCCGCGACACGCTGCGCAGGCAGCATCGCGGGAATGCCTGCCGCCAGTGTGACCGCTAATGCCCGGATTGCGATGCGTTTCATTGCAAATTCCTCCAGAAGGTTTCGGGTTTGAACAGCGTGTGATGACTTCTGTATCAGGTCTTGACGTCGACGCATGGAACGGGACTCCCGCCCCGGTCAAACGGATAGATGACCGAGACGCACACTGTCAGCGTGTATCCAACCGGGAGTCCCGGCTGCACGTACGACATCGTGGCGGGCTGTGGAGATGAAGGCCAGAACTCCTTCGCCGCAGCCCACGTCGGGTCGTACACCATGTACTTGATGGCACCCTGCATCGTGTTCCAGGTAATTCGCGCATCGAGGCGGCCCAGCGTTTTCGTGGACGGAGTGAGCGTGTACGTCAGTCCGGACACCGGAGCCAGTGGGAGTGACTGTGCACTCGCCACCGGACTGAATCCTGTCTGGATCTCGGTGGTCCCGGGTTTGACCAGCGCGGCGATTTTGTAGCTGTATGTGTACCGAACATCGACAGGCCCATCGGTCGTCTGATGCATGACGTTTCCGTTTGCATCCGATCCCGTCGTTGTAATTAGCCGGTCTGTCTC
>DASROK010000486.1:0-4819 GCA_035646915.1 Gemmatimonadaceae bacterium | reverse complement strand
CCCTGAACACTCTGTCGAGAATGGAGCGGCCGCGGAGATACGCATCATATGCGGCTGTATTCTGCGTCGGACGCTTCACGAGGTCGCGCTTTTCATCCGATCCGAGTGCAAGCTGAAGTGCACCCGCAACCTTCGATGCTATCTCCGTCTGAGCAGTGAACGGATCGTCGGATGAAACTACGACGGGCTCACCTGCCCACTTTGTTGTCGCGTCACGCGTGTTCACAAGCGTCGGCATCACCTGCGCGCGCCACCCGCTTGCTCCTTTCGCCCATCTGACCACGCCGCCAAGAACGTATTGAACACCAAGCTCACTTCCAATCTGCTTCACAGGCTTGGTCGTTTTCTTATACGACAGCGTGCTTCGGCGATCGACAACGCTCACACCGGAAAGGCTTGCAAGCTTTCCATTCACTGCGTCGGTCAAACCGTCGACAAAATAGTCCTGCTCTGCCGGACCCTGATTCTCGAACGGCAGAACCGCGAGCATTATTCGATCGCTTTCTATGCCGGCATTCCGGCCATTCCACAAGAACAATCCACTGACCAGGAGTGCGACAGCCGCAATTCCGAAAACAGGCCACATCCATCGTTGTGGCCGTGCTGCTTTAGTCGCGCCCGAACGATTTGCAGTGCCGCTGAGAGATTGAAGAATCTCATCTGCAGATTGTGGTCTGCGATTCGGATCTTTCTCCAGTGTCCGCATGACAACTTCCGCAATTTCTGCGGGAACTCCGGGCGCGATCTTTGTCAGCGGCGGTGGTGTTTCCGAGAGGTGTGCTGCCAGAAACTGCTGAGGCGTTGACTTTCCCGAGAAAGGATGACGCCCCGCAAGCAGCTCATACGCTACGACACCCCACGCGTATATGTCGGCACGATGATCGATGTGCGGATCGGCAGCAGCCTGCTCAGGCGACATGTATGCGGGCGTCCCGACCGAGGTTCCAACCAGAGTGAGCGTTCCGCCTGGCGCTTCGGTTCTCGAAGCCGAAAGCGCCTTGGCGATACCGAAATCCACCACCACTGCGCTTCCACTCGAGAGAAGAATGTTCTCGGGTTTGATGTCACGATGTACCACCCCTTCCCCGTGCGCATATCGCAATGCTCTTGCGACATCGATCAACACGCCGAGGGCGTCATCGGCAGACACCGATCCCTTGTTTATCGCCGCACGCAGTGACTCGCCGCGGACAAACGGCATCGTGTAATAGGGCAGCCGGTCAGCGACGCCGGCTGAAAGAACAGGCAGTACGTGCGGATGCTGCAGAGCCGCGGCAAGCTTGATCTCGCGCGCGAAGCGCTCAACCGACATCTCTGCAGCCAGCTCGCGAGGAAGAACTTTTATGACAATGTCCCTGCCAAGTGCTTCGTCGCGTGTCAGAAACACTCGCGACATACCGCCACCACCCAGCTCACGCTGGATCGTATACGCGGTGCCGAGTGATTGCTGGAGCTGATCGCGAAGGATGGGTTCTGTCAAACTTCGAGAAGTTTATGGCGGTCGTTATTTGGAGTGGCGGCTTCGGGGACAAATCTGTGAAGTTCCGCGCGCAACGGCCATATATTCCTCCGAATGACCGCGACAGTGCCCCCTGCCACCATCGCCCTGCGCGATGCGCTGGCCAGCATCTACACCATCGATCGCGAGCTGGGACGCGGCGGAATGGCCACGGTGTATCTCGCGCAGGATGTTCGCCATAACCGCCTGGTAGCTCTAAAAGTTCTCCATCCCGAGATCGCCCAGTCGCTCGGCGCCGAGCGGTTTCTTCGTGAGATCCAGACTGTTGCGAGGCTGAACCATCCTCACATTCTTCCGTTGTTCGACTCCGGCGCTGCGAGCGGATTCCTCTATTACGTGATGCCGTATGTAGAAGGCGAATCACTCCGTCAGTCGCTCGACAGGCTCGGGCAGATTCCCGGCGAAGAAGCAATAGGTTATGTGCAGGAGATCGCCGCGGCGCTCGATTACGCTCACCGCCAGGGAATAGTTCATCGCGATGTAAAGCCCGAGAACGTGATGCTGCACGAGGGAATTGCGACTCTCATGGATTTTGGAATCGCGAAAGCAGTTGGCGGAGATTCGCCGCACACTCTCACGCAGGCAGGGATGTTCGTCGGCACTCCGGCATACCTGAGCCCGGAGCAGGCGTTCGGTGAAAGCACGATCGACGGACGAAGCGATCAATTCAGTCTTGCGTGCATGTTATGCGAGATGATCACCGGCAAGCCGGTATTCATGGGCGCTTCGCCGCAGGCGATAATCGCCAAACGAATGTCGGAGGCTTCGATCGATCTCGGAGCTCTCGATGGACGCGTCTCATCGGAGACTGTCGATGCGCTGAAACGCGCATTATTGCCTGAGCCGGATGAGCGATTCAATACGATCCGCGAGTTTGCGGCAAACCTTGTATCGGGTAGTCGCGATACTCCTGCATCGCTGCGCCTTTTCATCGCGCCTGCACAGTCGGCGGCAAAGTCGGTAGCCGTTCTGCCGTTCGAGAATCTCAGTACCGATCCCGAGAATGATTATCTCGCGCAGGGAATAGCCGAAGAGATCATCAATGCGCTGTCAAAGGTGAGAACGCTGCGAGTCGCTCCGCGCGTGACGTCGTTCGCCATGAAGGGAAAGCATGATGACATTCAGGAAATCGGAAGAAGGCTCAAGGTATCGACGGTTTTGAATGGATCACTCAGAAAATCTGGCAACCGCATTCGCGTATCTGCTGAGCTCGTGAACGTTTCCGATGGGTCGCAGCTGTGGGCCGAGCGGTACGATCGCGAGATGGAAGATGTATTTGCCATTCAGGATGACATATCCGAATCGATCGTTCACGCGCTGCGCGTAATTCTCGCCGACAGCGAGCGTAAAGCGATCAAGGCACGTACTCGCGACGTGCGCGCTTACGAGTACTACCTGCGCGGCCGTCAGTACGTCGACTTCCGCCGGAAGTCGCTGGAGTACGCTCTGGAGATGTTTCGCCGCGCTGTCGAGATAGATCCTGAATACGCATCAGCGTATGCCGGCATCGCGGACTGTTCGTCTACGCTCTACCTCGCCATCGAAGCAGATGAACGCTTTCTCAGGGATGCCGAAGCGGCGAGCCTGCGTGCCATCCAGCTCGCTCCGGATCTTGCGGAAGCGCACCTTGCTCGCGGGAATGTCTACACATGCTACAAGGATTATGTGAATGGCGATCGTGAGTTCGAGACTGCAATGCGCCTGGATCCGAAGCTGTTCGAGGCTCCTTACTACTGGGGCAGGAATCTCATGTGGCAGGGCAAGACGGAGGAAGCAGTGAGAGTGCTGCGCGCCGCGCTTACGCTTCGCCCTGACTCATTCGATATCACCAGTATGATCGCGCTTGCGTATTCATCTCTTGGAAAGGAAGCCGAATCGCTGGCGGCAAGACGTAGAGCTCTCAGTCTCATGGAAGAGCGGCTCGACCTGAATCCCGACGATGCCCGCGCATGGATGCTCGCTGCCGGAATGTACGCGACGCTTGGCGACACCGAAAAAGCCGAGAATGCAATACGCCGCTGCCTGGCAATCGATCCTGACACGATGACGTATTACAACGTTGCGTGCGCGTACGCTCGGCTCAACAACGCGGATAAGGCAATGGATGCATTGGAGGCTGCGGTCGATCGGGGATACCATCACAAGGCGTGGCTTGAACACGATACTGATCTTGATTCCATCCGGAACAGTGACCGCTACAGGAGATTGCTCAGCCGGCTGGACTATTAACCGGACGAACCTTCTGGATCACTTCTCTCACTTTGGTCCAGCGGATATTCGGATAACGATCGTTATCAAGAGGATCGAGTTTCGGAAGTCCGCTGAACATGTTGTGCAGATACTGCATTCCCTGCCATGGAGGAAATACTTCATCGCTTCGCATAAGGAGTCGCATCACCTTGATGATCCCAGCGAGCCGCCCAAGTCCACCTGCACGCATCAGCTTGAACTGCTCACCCGTTACATCAGTTGAGATTTGCGCGAGATCGCGCGCACTTACGACATCTCCCGCGATTCTCAGAAACCGAGGCGTTGAAGGATCCAGCGCCGCACGCGCTGTAAACTCGGCGGTATTCTCAATTGTGGTGAAATCGAGCAGCTGATCTGCGTCTTCCCAGTATAGCACTCTGTGAAGCTTGAACAGAATCACAGGTGCAGGACCAACTAGAAGATCGGTGAACATTCCGTTGAGAACGGACGTAGCAGCAACCGGCGCAGTATCGAGCTGCCTGTGAAACTTCCGCCTTAAATCGAAATTGCGATTCGATCCATCACGAAGTTTTGTGAAGTCGACTGCATAGTCAGATGGAATGAAGCGAGGGACGCCTGCTTTTACGGCTGCATGAAGAAGCTGCGCTTGAGCGTCGACGATCACATCTTCCAGACCAGACAGCGCTGAGACGATACACGATGCACTGGAACACGCTCTCTTCAATTCTTCAGCATCGAAATAGTCGACGATGCTGACTGATGCTCCACCCTTGCATAACCGCTCGACATCATCAGCGGCAGAGTCACGGCGTACGAGCGCTCTGACATTTGCATCGAGCCGCAGCAGCTCTGAAATGATCAGTCCACCAAGCCGCCCGGTTGCACCTGCAATTACTATTGGATCATTCATTTGACATCTGCCATGCATGTGAAGACGTTACGTACATGTTCGATACCCAGAGTGAATCAGTAATACTTGTGAATTCGGAAGACGAAGAACTCGGAGTCGCTGCGAAACTCGACGCGCATCGTGAAGGCCAGCTTCATCGCGCCTTTTCGGTTTTCATTACCGATGATGCCGGAAGAATT
>DASROK010000485.1:0-5625 GCA_035646915.1 Gemmatimonadaceae bacterium | reverse complement strand
GGTTTCAGGAAGACGAGGAAGATTGGGAAGACGAGGAAGAAATCCACGATTTCAGTGGTTTTTAACCCCAGAAATCGTGGGTTTCCTCGTCTTCCCAATCTTCCTCGTCTTCCTGAAACCCCGTAGTTACGAGATCTTTTTGAGCATGGGCACCTGGAAACCCGTAAACCCTGCTGCGGCGAAGAGATTGAGCGATGCGCGCAGGCAGCTCCATCATGCAGCGCAGCTGGCTACAGCGTTCGGCATTTCGTATCTGCCAAAGAAACCCGACGACAGTCACACCAATCTCGAGTGGATCGAAAGCGAACAAGCCCTGGCGTCGAATGCCCTCGATGGAAAACGGATTCTCGTTCGTGTTCCCGATCTCACGCTCATGATCGGCGAGCAATCGCTGCCACTTCGCGATCTCACACTGGGATCGGCCTGGGAATGGATTCGAAAAACGCTCGAAAGTTCGGGATTGGATGGATCGAGATACACGCTGAAGCGTCACTACGAGATTCCCTCGCACCCTGTCGCGAACGGCGCAAAGTTCAATGCAAGAGATGACGATCTCGACCAGCTCGCGCGATGGTATTCGAACGCCGCTCAGGAATTGGAGATGATTCGAGCGAACGATTCAATGGCGTCAGAGGTACGCTGCTGGCCGCATCACTTCGACATCGCAACGCTGATCATTCCTTCGGAAGGGAAGTCGGTCGGAGCCGGCCTCGAGCCGGGCGACAAGTATTACGACGAGCCGTATTTCTATGTGAACATGAATCCGGCGCCCACTGCGGAATCACTTCCTGAGTCACTGGAGGGTGATGGGATGTGGCATACAAGCGAGTGGATCGGCGCAGTGCTTCCCGGCTCGCGCCTCACGTCCGATTCGCAATTGCAGCAGTCACAAGTGCAGGAGTTTCTCCGATCGGCCATCGATACAGCAAAGCGCGCTGTCATGCAGGCGTAGCAACCGGAGTTTCCGGAGTTGGCTCGTCTCCAAGATCCTCGAGTACGAGCTTGTGAGCTTTTCTTCCACCGCGCTCCGTTGCATGCGGTGCGTGTTCATGGTCGAGCAGCAGGTGGGCCATGTCGACTGATCGCGCAGCGAGCGCGCGTGCACCGTCGCGCAGCTCCTGGCTGTGCTTCACGACGTCGACATTCTTTTCCATGTCCTCCGCGCTCCAGCCGCGCGAATGCGCGATGTACGGAAACTGCGGGAACTGACAGCCGATCTCGGCGAAGAATCCCAGCAGCTGTCCCGCAACGCCCTGCACATTGTCCTGTCCGCCAGTGATGATGAATGATGCAACCTTGTTCCGCATCAGCACGCGATTCTTGATCGTCACCTGATTCTGCACGCAGTTGAGACGCTCTACCATCTTGTAGTACAGCGCGCTTGCGCTTCCCCAGCGAATCGGCGTCGACAGAATTATCGCGTCAGCCCAGAACACGAACGCTTCATAGACTGCATCCATCTGGTCATTCGGATCCATCTGCGTGATGGAGCATGGCCACGTGCACGCTCCGGCACTCTTCGAGTAATAGCCCTCGCATGCGCGGAACCTGAGCTGTGCAAGATGAATGGTCTGCGTTTCAGCACCGAGCGTCGCAGCCTGCTCCATTGCGATATCGAGCAGCGCGTCGGATGTCGAATAGCGCGGATGGGCAACGTCCATGTTCGTTGTCGATATTCCTGCAACACGCACCGGGCCGGGAGCGCGCTCGATTTTTCGCGACAGCCTGTGCGGCGGGTGCACTCCGTGAGTGCGTCTGGTAACGGGCTGCTCGGATGCGAAGAGATGATCGCCTTCGATCTTGAAGTCATATCGCGGAACCGCATCCGCCTCGAACCCGGGCTCACCCAGTCCTGTTCGGCAGTGATACTTCCAGCTGTGCCACGGGCAGGTGATGTACTCGCCGTCGAGCGTTCCATCGGCCAGCGGTCCGCCGGCGTGATTACACACTCCTGAGAGAACTCCGAACTCTCCGCCCGTCCAGGTCACAACAATCCGAGTCGTTCCGATTTTTGCGTGAGTTAGCGAGTGCTTCCTGAAATGTTCGACTGGGCCGAGGTCGATCCACATTTGTCAGCTCCGTTTTGTTCTCAGATGCGGTGGACGAAGTATGCGCTCGCCGATAGCGAGTATACGGTCGACAAGTACCGCGAGGATTGCCGCCGGAATTGCGCCAGTAAGAACTAGGCGCGTGTCAGCGAGAGCAAGGCCCTGAACGATAGGTTCGCCAAGTCCTCCTGCGCCGATGAACGCCGCAAGCGTCGCAGCGCCGACAATGATCACAGCTGCGGTACGCACACCCGACATGATCACCGGCGTCGCGAGAGGCAGTCGAATCCAGAGAAGCCGCTGCGAGGGAGTGGTGCCGAGCGCTTCTGCTGCTTCGACTGCATCGGGATCGGCTTCTCTTACTCCGGTGTAGGTCGCTCGCACAACTGGATAAAGCGCATAGAGCCACAGTGCGGTGAGAGCCGGAGCTACTCCGACGCCGAACAGCGGCAGCATGAACGCCAGCAGTGCAATGCTCGGAATTGTCTCGATTACACCAAGCACGGCGAGCGTGCCTTCAGCTGCGTGTCTTCTTCTCTCGAGGGCGAGACCAAGCGGAATTCCGATAACAATTGCTGCGAGCAGCGCGAGCGCAGACAGCAAAAGGTGTCGCAAGGTCTGGTCGATGATGTTCGAGCGGTGGTCGAGAAGGTATTGAAGAAATCCGGCGCGCGACGATGTTGATTCTGTCGAGCCTGCACCGTCCGGCGTGTCGATAAGACCCAATGCCGACAGTGCAGACTTTGCCACGCTCGCAGCGTCTTCGTGGTTTACTTCGACGCGCTGATTGAGCCCGCGCATTGTGCGCTCGTCGAGCTTGCCGGATAGAAGCGAAAGCGCCGCAATGGCTCGGGGATTAGTCACTGCCAACCGGTCTCCTGCAAGTGCAGCAGCCTGGTACGGCGGGAAGAAGCGTTTGTCATCCAGGAGCACCACGAGGTCGTATTTCGCGAGCAATCCGTCGGTGGAATAACCATCGACTACATCCACGCCTCCCTGTGCAAGCGCCTGGTACTTGAGCGCAGGGGATAGCGACCTCACCGACTTGAATGTCAGGTCATAAGCTTTGCGAAGTCCTGCAAGTCCATCGGGGCGGCCGATGAAATCCGCAGTGAGTCCCGCGTTGAGGTTTGGTCCAGCCCGCGCGAGATCGGTCAGTGTTTTGAGATTGTACTTTGCCGCAGTCTCCTGCCTCACTGCGATGGCGTAGGTGTTCTCGAATCCGAGAGGAGGAAGCCATCGCATTCCCCATCGCCGGGAAAATTCGCGGGATACGTGCGCGTATACCCGCAGTGGATCACGGGCGATGCTGTCGGGAAGGGAATCGTGCAGGATCGCAATCAGTCCGGTGCCTGTGTACTCCGGATAGACGTCGATCGAATTGCTGCGCAGTGCGCCGAAGGCGACCTCAGTTGCACCGAATCCAAAGCGGCGCGTCACCGGCATTCCTCGCGATTCGAGCACCTGCGCAAACATCTCCGCGAGCAGGTACGACTCGCCGAATGGCTTCGAGGCAATCACAACGGGACGCGCCGGCGCGTTCTGCGCGCCAAGCGCTGATGCGGCAAAAAACGAAAGGAAGAATTTCTTCAAGCCTGCAGTGGCTCGAGTTGTCTCATCGCGCTTCCAATGAGTGCGGCCACATACTCTGTCGCCGGCGAATCACGAAGCTCGGCGACATGTCCACGCTGTTCGATCTTTCCGTTCTTCATCACGACGATGTCGCGAGAAAGTCTTGCTGCTTCGGACAAATCGTGCGTGACGAGAAGCATCGTAAGCGCGAGCTCCCGCTGAACCGCGATGAATGCGTCCTGCACTTCGCCGCGCGACACTGCGTCGAGTGCACCGAATGGCTCGTCGAGAAGCAATGCCCTGGGCTTCGCGGCAAGTGCGCGCGCGAGCGCAACCCTCTGTCGCTGGCCACCTGACAGCTCTCGCGGAAAGCGCGAGCCGAATTTGACTGGATCCAGTCCAACCAGAGAGAGGGAAGCCTTCACTGATTCTGACGATTCGCGATTCATCGCGCGCAGAATCAGCGCGACGTTTTTTGAAACCGTCCAGTGAGGCAGAAGACCGCCGTGCTGCTGAACATATCCAATGCTTCTTCTGAGCTCGATCGGGTCGCTCTCCCGCACATCGCGATCACCAACGGTTACCGATCCGGAATCCGGATCGACCATTCGGTTGAAGCAGCGAAGGAGCGTTGTCTTGCCTGAGCCGCTCTCGCCGACAATCGCTGTGAACGATTCGGCCGGAACGGAGAGCGAAACATTGTCGAGCGCCACCACGGGACCAAACCGTTTGCTCACTTCCTGCGTATCAAGCGATACGGACATGGCGCAACAGTGGTCGCATTCATCCCTTAACGCCAACATATTTTTAACTATGGTAGTTTCGAGCATCGGGAGACCCATCGCGCCCAGCGCCCGCCGGTCACTCAGCGATCAATACCGTTCGGTGCGGTCCTACACCGAAAAACTTTGCGAGCCGCTGGAGATCGAGGATTACGTCGTGAGCTCCATGCCCGACGTGAGTCCCACGAAGTGGCACCTGGCTCACACGAGCTGGTTTTTCGAGACGTTCATTCTGCGGGAGCGGGATCCGCATTATGTGCCGCTCAATCCGCGGTACGCGTACCTCTTCAACTCGTATTACGTTCAGGCCGGCGAGAGACACTGTCGTGCGCAGCGCGGTCTCGTGACTCGTCCGACCGTCGAGCAGGTATTCGAGTATCGCCGTTATGTCGACGAGCGCATGCTCGAGCTTCTCGAGAACATCGATGAAGATGATGCAATCACGCTCGGACTTCATCACGAGCAGCAGCATCAGGAGCTTCTGCTCACCGACATCAAGCACGTTCTGTGGACGAATCCTCTGAGGCCGGCGTACGATCCAGTGCGTGCGAATCAGGCAAGCGTTAAGGCATCAGACGGATGGAGCGAGATAGCGGAGAACGTTCATCGAATAGGATACGATGATGATGGCTTTTCGTTCGACAATGAACGTCCCGCTCACCGCGTGTTTCTGGAGCGGTTCAAAATTGCCAACCGCCTCGTCACGAATCGTGAATATCTCGAGTTCATAGATGACGGCGGATATCGGACCGCGACGCACTGGCTGGCTGCAGGATGGGCAGTTGTTCAGACTGAATCGAGACAGGCGCCGATTTACTGGGAGAGGGAAGAAGACGCGTGGATGGAATTCACGTTCGCGGGGATGACTCCGCTCGACCTCGATGCGCCAGTGTGTCACGTGAGTTACTACGAAGCAGATGCATACGCTCGCTGGGCCGGACATCGACTTCCGACTGAGCCCGAGTGGGAAGTGGCAGCGCGAGCGCTTCCACAGTTGCCGCAGCTTTACGGAGATCGCTGGCAATGGACGCAAAGCGCTTACGTTGCATACCCGGGCTACTCACCACCGACAGGAGCAATCGGCGAGTACAATGGAAAGTGGATGAGCGATCAGTGGGTGCTCAGAGGATCGTCCGTCGCCACGCCGCCTGGCCACTCGCGAGTCACGTATCGCAACTTCTTCCCGTCCGACACTCGCTGGCAGTTCACCGGTATCAGGCTCG
>DASROK010000484.1:0-5688 GCA_035646915.1 Gemmatimonadaceae bacterium | reverse complement strand
GAAATGGACATGGGCGAAGGCGGCATTTATCAGATGTACGGCAAGGGAGAAACGATGTACGGCGGCATTTACAACGCGAGTCCGGAAATGCCGGCCGGCTGGTGCTGCTACATCATGGTGGAGAGTGTGCCCGAAGCGCTCGAGCGCGTTAAGGAAAGCGGCGGAAAAGTTCTCAACGGGCCGATGGAAGTTTCCGGCGGAAGCGTTGTCTCTCAATGCGTCGATCCGCACGGAGCTTTGTTTGCGCTGCATCACGTTCCGGCTTCGAGCGCGATTTTGTAAGCTTTCTGCCTGTTTTTCTCAGAGTGGTCGCCATTCTCCGCCTCTGAATTATTCTCCGTTGAGGTGAGCAAATAGTGTTCTCACAACTGTCCTCTCTTCCAGCCAAAATGAGAGCAAGACCCTCGATATTTTCGCTTTCTTTTCTTCTGCCCCTTCTCGCAGGCTGCGCGAGCGCTCCATCCAGCTCGCCCACCGTTTCATCGGTGGAGTCGCGGTCCTACAAGGGTCCGCCGACAACTGCGGCAATTACTCCCGGTGATCTGAAAACGCGGCTCTTTATTTTCGCCGACGATTCAATGCGCGGACGAGCCGCCGGGACAGCCGACAATCTTCGCGGAGCGGCATACATCGCGCGCGAGCTGGCGCGACTTGGACTCGAGCCGGCTGGCGACAACGGAACCTATTTCCAGGACGTTCCACTCTCCTCGAGAACAGTCGCAAAGGACGCGGGACTCACCATTGGCAGCCGCACTTTCCTCCCGGTGACCGACTTCGTTCCGCGAGACAATGGACCGGGAATGCGCGACATCGATGGCGCAACTGCGATTTACGGTGGTATCTGGGGCGACAGTGCGAACATGATCAGCCCTCTGTCTGTTGCCGGAAAGCTTGTCGTACTGTATGCGCCTTCGAGCGGTGGATGGAGTATAAATCGCTCAGCGGCAAATCGCCGGTTTGCAACGGCTGCAGGAATCGCGGTCATCTCGCTCGACAGGGTTACAAACCAGGACCGCCTGAGCCTGGTTGGTGGAAGTGTCGGGCCGCAAATCGATGAGAGCGCTGGAGTCAATCCCGTTCCCGCTTTCTTTTACATAACGGATGAGTTGGCCCGAGCTCTATTCGCGGGAACAGCAGTCAATACACTCAAGCCGGGCGCGAGCGGCGTAGTCGTTCACGGCGAAGCAGGCTACAAACCTGGCAAAGCATTCCCCGGCCGGAATGTTGTCGCAATACTCCGCGGATCCGATCCACAATTGCGCAACGAGTATGTCGCACTCGGCGCGCACAACGATCACCTTCCAGTGCAGCCAGCAGCTGTCGATCACGATTCGCTGCGCGCATTCAATACTGTCGCGAGTCCCGAAGGTGCCGAGACTGGCGTCAGTCAGGCTACTCCCGACCAATGGGTGCGCATTCGCGCAATCCGTGACTCACTGAGAGCGCTTCGTCCCCCGCGTCGTGATTCCATCATGAACGGCGCAGATGACGACGGAACAGGATCCATGGCCGTCCTGGAAATTGCCGAAGCGTTCGCAAAATCCGGAGCGCGGCCAAAGCGTTCATTGCTTTTTGTCTGGCATGCCGGCGAGGAGATTGGTCTCGTTGGCTCCGAGTACTTCACTGATCATCCGACAGTCCCCCGCGACTCGATCGTGACTCAGCTCAACATCGACATGATCGGACGCGGCGGCAGCGCGGACGCAGTTCACATGAATGGCAGCACCCCTGTCTACGGGAATCCGAACTTTGTCGAAGTCATTGGATCGCGCAGGCTCAGCACTGAGCTTGGTGACATCATCGACGACGTTAATCGCGCACGGCCGGATCCGCTTTCATTCTCCAAAGTCTTCGACGCGAGTGGCGACCCGTATCAGATGTACTGCCGGAGCGATCACTACAACTACGCGCGCTATGGGATTCCGATAACGTTTTTCTTCACAAGCGTGCACCGAGATTACCATCAGGTTACAGACGAGCCACAGTACATCGACTACAATCACTATTCCCGCATAGTGAATCTCGTGCACGATGCTGCTGAGCGTGTCGCGAACCTCGATCATCGCCCTGTAGTCGACAAGCCAAAGCCTGATCCGAAAGCACCCTGCGTGACGTAGAACTGCTTCAGATATATTCAGCGCATGTCTCTGACAGTGCGCTTTCTTGGAACGTCCGCCTCACGCCCGACCGTGGAGCGGAACGTCACTTCGGTTGCAATCGTTCGCGAAGGCGAAACGCTGCTCCTCGACTGCGGCGAAGGAACTCAGCGGCAGATGATGCGCTACGGAATATCCTTCGCGCTCGAAGACATTTTCTTCACGCACATGCATGCGGATCACATGCTGGGTGTGATCGGCTTGTTCAGGACGCTGTCACTGCAGGGACGCACGGAACCTATGCGTTTGTGGGGACCACGCGGATCAGCTGCCCTCCTCAAACAGGCAATCGCGCTCGGCAGTGAAAAGCAGCCCTTTCCACTCGAGATCAACGAAGTAACTCCCGACTCGCCGATCAAGCGCAAGGGATACTCGATTGTTCCTTACGCTGCCGATCACAAGGACAGGGACGCGCTTGGGTTTGCGCTGGTCGAGGAGATAAGGCTCGGACGATTCAATCCCGACAAGGCGAGAGAGCTCGGAATTCCCGAAGGTCCTGCGTGGGGACGCATTCACAAGGGACAGTCGGTTACGCTCGAGGACGGCAGGGTGATCGAGCCTTCAGAGCTTGTCGGCGAGGCGCGTCCCGGCCGCCGCGTTGTCTTTACCGGAGACACGCGGCCCGCAAAGTCGACGATCGACATATCCGAGGGAGCCGATCTGCTGATTCACGAGGCCACGTTTTCGGATGAGGAGCATGCGCGCGCGGTCGAGACTGGCCACGCCACGTCGCGTGAAGCTGCTCTTGTTGCCGCTCAAGCGGGAGTGAAGAGGCTTGTGCTGACCCATCTCTCTGCTCGATACTCGGTCAATGCGACAGAGCTTCTGCAGCAGGCGAAGGAAGTTTTTCCGGAGACTGTCGTGGCGCGAGATGGCTTCGAGCTCGAAGTACCGTTCGCTGCCGAGGATTAGTTATTTGCGATGGTCTTCAGGATTCTCTTCAGCGCTGGCCGCTTCACCCTGATACCAGTCCAGCTCCATCGATGAGACCGGCCTGAAAATCAGGTCGATTGCAAGGAAGAGCGTTCGTGCGAATGGATAGGCGATGAGAACTCCCGCTATCAGCACGATCGATCCAACCCACTGGATCGCGTCCCACGGCGGATTTGGCCAGGTGATGAGCAGCACTGCAAGAAAGCCGATTGCAAACAGCATCTCGACCACAATCAGCATTATGACATATGCGCCGAGGAAATAGTCTTTCTCCTCGCGGTGGAGATGAAGCTTGCAGCGTGGGCAGCGATCCTTAAGCCGAAACCATGATGCAAGGACTCCACGCGAGCCGCAGTGAGGGCAGCGGAGCAGTAATCCTCTGCGGATCATTCGCCATGCTTCGCGCGAGCTGACCCTCGTCATTGTGCCGCAGTATCGATCAGGTGTTTCGCTGAAGCGGGTTCGATCCGGGGGAAATTGGCATCGACCTGCGGAAGAGCAGCGAGAGCACATCGTCGCTCAGTGTTTTCATGACCGCATCGGTTGTGACGCGCGATGTAACGCTGCGCGCTTCAGGTCCGTGCCACTGCTGCCACGCATAACGATTGAGCCCCGAGCTGTCCCCGCCCGGATGACGAAACACTATCATCGCGTTGCTGGCAGTCGGCATCCGCACGTGTACACCCCAGCGCGTTCCATCAGCGCCTTCGTATATCCTCGTTTCTTTCGCCATTCAGTTTTCCTGTAGTGAAGCTACGGGCTTTCGCCCCGCGAAACCCGCATTCTCTTCGTGCCAGTACTGTACCGAATCCTCTCCGAGCTGCCAGCATAGCAACGCTGGCCGCCCATCGACCTCGGCAGGAAAATCAACCAGTCCGGTGTCGATTCCCTTCATCTCGACTCCCAGCTGACGGATTTCGGAGATGTAACCGTCGATGTCGCGCGCAAGCTGCTGCGCCTCACGCTCGAGTCTGTCAGCATCTTCATTGGGCTGATCGACTTTCCGGTTCGCCGCCACTTCCTCGTACTCCCTGACTTTTTCCTGCCACCGCCAGTAGTCGCGCACTGCGTCGCTCACTATGCGGCGCACGAGCGGTAGAGTTCTGTTTGCATCTTCAACCGTGAACGTCATGCGCATGATTGGTACTCTGCGCAGACCGAACCCCGCGGTCAAGTGTGCGCGAGCGCCGCTTCTTCCGAAGTTCTCTCTTCGAGACGCCGCTTTCGCCGAGCCTTCGCCGCCTCGAAGCGGCGAATTTCGTCTTCTGTCTCGGGAACGAGCCTCGGCACTTCGATTGGCTTGCCGTTCCTGTCGATGGCGACAAATGTCAGATAGCAGGAGTTGGTATGACGGCGATCGCCTGTCTGAAGATCTTCGGCTTCGACTCGCACTCCAACTTCCATCGACGTGCGGCCAACGAAATTCACGCTGCACTTCATGATCACGAGATCGCCAAGATGAATCGGTTCCCGGAAGTCGACCCGGTCGACTGATGCAGTAACGCAGGTGCTTCGCGCGTGACGTATCGCACACACCGCTGATGCTGTGTCCATCATGCCGAGAATGACGCCACCGAAAACCAGTCCAAGATTGTTCGAGTGCTGCGGCAGCATGAGCTGTGATGTTTCGTGCTGCGTTTCACGAACGGTGCGGGACTGTATCACTGATTCATGGCGATCAGTTTCACGCCTTGCTCTGAATCTCTGCGTGGCCGCAGGCCCTCTGATCCCTCTCCTTTAACGAGCTGAGTGTCAAACTCATCTGCCCGTGCATCGTCGAATGCGTTTGCAAGCGCAGATCGAAGCTTTCCGTCAACGCGCGGCTCATCGAGCCAGTAGATCCTTGGAAGCCGGGCAGCTACGTACCCAAGTGCCCACTCGTGACCGCGCATGTCGCGGATCACCATCTGACTTTCACCGCGATCATCGTCCCACCTGGCGATCACGTCATACCCCGAATGACGCCAGCGCACACGGTCCGCCTCTCGCACCGCTCCCGCGCCAAGAATCGAAGTGTCCTTGACCAGTGCATCGAGAGCAATCGAAGTACCTGTTCTCACGTCGATCGCGTCGCGCGATGAATCGGACGCCTGGAAGCTGTCGCGCTCCAGGGTCACTCGACGATCATACAGTACATACGGACCAACAACTGCGAGAATATCCGACTCGCTGGTAGCCGCAACGCTCACATCGTCATTGCCCTCTTCATCGGGATCGAGCAGGTGCGCTCGGGGATTTCTCGTGAGGTATGCCTTCTCCCACGCCGACACCTTGGACTCTTCCCAGAGAAGCTTCTCCCGTCCGGTAATAAGATCCCGGCTGTAGATCGGCTCCCTCGTGAAAATCGCATCCTCATAGGAGCGCGTGACCTCGTCCACGTACACTTCATAGAAGCGATTGTCGGCGCTTGTCAGAATCAACGGAGACGTTCTGGCCGTGACACCACGCGGCCCGCTTTGCACCCAGTAAGTCGACCCGGCGTCAGCAACGAGAAACTCGGCAGACGGGGGAGTCGGAACCGGGAGCGAGCAACCGGCAGCAATCGGAAGAAAAAACAGCCAACTGGGGTATTTCATCGATGGCAAATATAGTGCATCAT
>DASROK010000483.1:0-6992 GCA_035646915.1 Gemmatimonadaceae bacterium | reverse complement strand
CTGTATGCAGAGCTTCATGACGATGTCGCCGCGCTCGATGCTGCGCTCGAGAAACGAATTCAAACCCTCGCCTCGAGCAATCCCGAAGCGATGGCTCAGCTAAAAAAAGTTTTCTGGGATGGAACCGAAGACTGGTCCGCTCAGCTCGACTCACGTGCCGGAATGAGCGGAACTCTTGTGCTCTCCGACTTCACGAGTCGAGCTGTAGGAAGAAAGGGCTAGTACCAGCGAGCTACTCCACCATGCAGGTAGCACGCATTCCTGCGTGTTGTCGCATGCCAGTACGTCCCATCATTGCATCGAGCGATCGCATTGGTGCGAATGCTGTTCGCTCCGATTCCTCTCACGACTGCCGAGTTCGTGCTTGCACGAGCTCGTGCCCGATCTGATGCTGACGGGTATCTGGTTGTCGAATACGTTCCCTGGCGCGAGGCAAGCCCGCCGTGACCGGCGCATGTATTCGATGAGCGGAAGACCACCGTTCCGTCCTCGCACAGCGCGCGCGAGCGATATGTGGTAGTCCGGCGATAGGTGGTGGTTCCCTTGCGATAAGTCTTTGTGACTTTGCCGTTACTCTTCTGCACCGTCTTCACCGTTTTTGCTTCGGTTTTCGCTGGCTTGTGCGATTTGCCCTGAGCGAGTACGGGAGATGCAAATGCGCCGAATGCGATGCCGGCGCCAAGGATTGTTCTGATTGTGCGGTTCATAACCCGGATCCTCCAATGGAAATCCGGGGCCTATCCTATGCGGGATTCGTTCCAGCACGACGTGTGTACGCTCGGACTTCTTCCTATCTAACCCGTAGTGAGAGTAGCCTGAAATCGCGGAGGCCGCCGATGCTTTGAGGCTTGCTCATAGGCATAGGCAAGAGCAATCAGCTTGTTCTCGCTCCATGCGCGGCCAAAGAACGAAATCCCAACAGGCAATCCAGTCGCAAAGCCTGCAGGGACAGTGATGTGCGGATAGCCTGCAACCGCCGCCGGAGTTGAGCTTCCGCCGGTGAAGTGATCGCCGTTGATCAGGTCAGTCGGCCATGCGGGATTGCCCGTCGCGCAGACGATCGCATCGAGCCGGTGCTTTGACATCGTCGCATCGATTCCCTCGGTTCTCGACAGGCGGTGATTCTTCGCCAGGGCCGCGAGATACTTGCTCGACTTGAGTGATCCCTTCTTCTCGGCCATGATCATGATCTCCTGGCCGAACCACGGCATCTCTCGCGCTTTGTCACGCTCGTTGAACGCGATGATGTCCTTCAGCGATTTCACCTTTGCATTGGGCAGCGACGCCAGATAGGAATTGAGGTCGGCCTTGAACTCGTACAGCAGCACCTCGAATTCGGTGTCGTCGTACTTGCCCATCGTTGCAATGTTTGCCGGATCAATGATCACCGCGCCGCGATCCTTCATCAGTGCTATTGCATCGCTGATCAGCTTGTCGGTCGCGTCGTTGTAACCGGAAAGTTTTTCCCGCGCGACACCAATACGCGCACCCTTGAGCGCGTTTGCGTCGAGGAACCGCGTGTAATCGCTCGACGATTTCCCGCGACTCGCTGCAGTCGCTGAATCGCGGGAATCCACACCCGAGATTGCATTCAACAGGATCGCGGCGTCAGCAACTGTGCGCGCCATTGGTCCTGCAGTATCCTGGCTGTGCGCGATCGGAATCACGCCTGCTCGACTCACCAGGCCCAGCGTCGGCTTGATGCCGACAATTCCGTTGATCGATGCAGGGCAGACAATCGAGCCGTCAGTCTCCGTTCCGATTGCCACCGTACAGAAATTCGCCGACACCGATGCGCCCGATCCTGAGCTCGACCCGCACGGGTTGCGATCGAGAACGTAGGGATTTCTTGCTTGTCCACCGCGGCCGCTCCATCCGCTCGACGAATGCGACGACCGGAAGTTCGCCCACTCGCTCAGGTTGGCTTTTGCGAGCAGAACAGCGCCGGCATCGCGAAGACGTTTCGCAAGCGTCGCATCGCGAGAGGGAATCGAGCCCTCGAGAGCATACGACCCTGCGGTTGTCGTCATCCGGTCTGCCGTGTCGACATTGTCCTTGAGAATGATCGGAACGCCGTGCAGCGGTCCTCGCGGGCCTCTCGACTTTCTCTCGTCATCAAGTGCTCGCGCAATCGACAGCGCGTCGGGATTGGTTTCGATCACTGCGCGAATCGTCGGACCACGACGATCCATCGACTCGATGCGCTCGAGATAATCGCGTGTGATGGATTGCGATGACCGCTTGCCGCTCGCCATCTCGCGCTGGAGGTCGGTGATCGTCACCTCCTCCAGCTCGAAATCATCGACTCTTGTTTTTTCGAGAACTTCCTCGCCCTTCGCCAGCTCCGGAACAAGCGCAGCAGCGCCTGACAGCACGCCGGCGCGGAGAAAGTCGCGGCGAAGCATCAGCCGATGTGGCAGCTGGAAAGGCCGCGCTTCTCCAGATACTGCTGGTGATAATCCTCCGCCATGTAAAACTCCGTTGCTGGAGTGATCTCGGTTACAATCGGCCGGCGATACCTGCCGCTCCTGTCCCTCTCTTCTTTCGACTTGATTGCCGCTTCCTTTTGTTCGTCATCGTGATAGAAGATTGCGGATCGATACTGAGCGCCGACGTCGGGTCCCTGCCGGTTCAATGTCGTGGGATCGTGATTCTCCCAGAATACCGTGAGAAGATCGTCGTATGTGATACGCGACGGATCATAATCGACCTGTACTACTTCAGCATGCCCGGTTCTGCCGCTGCATACATCGTGATATGTCGGATTCTCGAGCGTTCCACCGAGGTATCCGACCGCTGTCGAAAGAACTCCGGGTATCTGTCTGTATGCTGCCTCAACTCCCCAGAAGCATCCTGCTCCGAATGTCGCCTTCATTGCATCTCCGTTTTTTTCCAGGACCTAAAACCGCGTTCTCTGGTTATACGTTTTTTATCCGTTCATGGATTGGGCGAGAAGGCGATGAAAATGGTGCGTTCCAACTTCGCGCCGAGCTGAGAATCGCCCGCGATTGTAGAGCCGCGAGCTTACTCCGCGCTGCACTGATTCTACGACTTCTTCGTCTTCCATCTCAACTTTGTGGAGGTCGCCGCCAACACCCTGATCGCGCAAGTCTTCCTTCCAGACATACGAGATGAACGACACGCGAGTGCGCGCGGGCCCAAGCGGATACACAACGTTCACCGACAGTCCCCACGGATAGAAGTTCAACATGATGTTGGGGAACAGCCAGAAATAGAAAGCCGCGACCTTCTTGCCGTGATCGGGATGATTCCGGGGAAGATCAAAGACCGTATCGCCGCTTCGAGCGATTCCCATCTGCAGTGACCCCGACGGAAAGATCTCCGTGTAATACGAGCCGTAATCGAGCTGCTCGGAAAGTCCCGCATGCACGTACGGAATGTGAAACTCCTCGAGATAGTTATCGCAATAAAGAGCCCAGTTGGCGCCGATCAGATAATCGCGCGACGTCTTCTGGTCGCGGCGGAATTCGTCGAGGGGCATCCATGACACCCGCTCATTCACCGGCTTGATCCAGTCGCTGAATGAAGTCGAAGGATTGAGCGACGTAAAAAGCAGCGGACCCCATTTCTCCAGGGGGAGTTTCGGCAGACAGTCTGCCGGCGACGGAAAATCTTTCGTGTCTTCGAACTCGGGCATCGACACAAACGAGCCGTCGAGCGAAAATCGCCGGCCGTGATACCGGCACCTGAGACTCTTGAGGTGCCCTTCGCCTTCCACCACCAGCGCGCCCCGGTGAGTGCACACGTTCGAGAGACACCTCAGCTCGGCATCGTCGTCGGAAGTGATCACGAGGGGCTCGTTCAGGCATCCTTCAAGCAGTGTAAAAGGCAGGACATGGCCCGGTGCCTTCACCTGCTGCGCGTCGGCCGCGTACTGCCAGCTCGTGGCAAAAACGCGGTCCTGCTGAAGTGCGAAGTAGCCGGGGTCGGAGTAAACTTTCGCCGGGAGGGTAGAAGCAGCGCGGATATCCGGATCGATGTCGACAAACGGCAGGGAAGCTCGGCTCATGAGCCTGAGATTACCCTTTTGCGGCGAAACTTCCAGTACAGGGTCTCGTACGGTTATCTCATCAGGAGGGATCAAATGATCTTCAGCACGATTGCCTTTCTCATCGCTGCCGTTGCGGCGATTTTCGGATACAGCGCCGCAAAGAGATTCGTGCGCGACCGCCTTCGTTTTGTCGATGGCGCACACAAGCCTACGACTCCGATAATCGCGGGCATCGGCGCGTACCTCGTGGCGATGGTCGCAGTCTGGCTTCTTCCGATAGTTGGAATCGGAACAGCAATCACGTTCGCATTATCCGTTGCGCTCGGCACGGCTGCCGGATCACGCGAAGTCAAAAGCGGGAACCTGCCCTACCTGAATCCTTAAGCGTAGACCTGGAAAAAACAGTCAGAAGTCGCAAGAAGCACAGACCTTAGTTTAAAGTCGACGACGGGCGTCGTTGACTTGCGACTAAAGACTGTGCTTCTTGCGACTTCTGACTGTTTTTTCCAGGTCTATGCTGATTCGCATTACCAAGGGCCGAGACGGTCCAAATACTCTGACTTGCATCAGAGATGATGGCTCAACGACCTGGGCGAAAGTGCAGGACTATTTCCCTGTGCACGACATGACTCATTATGTCGTCGAGACAACGCTCAGAATTCCGAACGCGTTCTACAGTCTCGTCGCGGACGGGTGGGACATCACCGACTTTGCAGTGAAGGGAGCGGCGAAAAAAATTCCGCCTGAAGCAAATCTCGTCGAGGCGCTGGTCAGTCGCCTCCAGAGCGAGCTCCTGCCCGGACATGAGTTCACTCCCGAATCGTACAATGAAGAAGTACTCGCGGTGCTCGAGGGAATCGGAAATCCGTCGCGACGATCTGTTACCGAAGATGAGCTGAATGAAATGCGAGTCCGCCTTCGGGAGCTGATGTCGAAATGGCGCGGACTGGAACCCGGCGAGTCGCTCGAGCTGATCTTCTCACTTGTCCCCGCCTAGCGACAAAAGTCGTCCCCGCGCGATGACAGCCGATGCGGACTCCGTCATCCCACGCGCGAGTCAAAGGCCTGTGCTATAACGACTTAGCTCCTGAGGCAGAGCAGGGTATTCACTGTGCTGATCAGTGTGGCACAAACAATCAGCATTCAGGAGCTCTGATGAATAGAAATCTTGTCCTTGCGGGCATGCTTGCAGCGCTGGCTCTCTCTGCCGGTTCTGCCGAGGCGCAGCGTCGCAGCAGCCGTCGCATTCCGGTCAACGAAACCCCCGGCCCGTCGATCTCGCCGTACGCAGGCTACATGATGTTCGGTGACATCGTCGACGGACCGCTTGGCACATCTCTCTCGAGCTCGAGCGGCTCAGTATTTGGCGTTCAGGGCAATCTTCCGCTTGGCTCGACTCTCTCCGTTGTCGGCAACGTTGCGTACTCCGAGCCGCAGCTCAAGTTCGGTGTTCCGATTCTTGGCGGCATCAACTTTGGGAAAAGCCAGGTGTGGATTTACGATGCCGGCCTTCAGTTCAGTGCGCCAAGCCTTCGCGGCCAGCGCTCCATCACTCCGTTCGCTCAGGTTGGTGCTGGCGGAATGAGGTATGACGTCACGGTTGCCGGTATCAATCGCAAAGCGTCGAATCTCGCGTTCAACGCCGGACTTGGTGCCGACATTCCGATTGCCGACAACCTTGGTCTTCGGCTTTTTGCGAAAGACTATATCGGAAAGTTCGATATCAATGAAGCAGCCGGCATCGATTACGATGCGAAGACGTCACACAACATTGCGCTCACCGCTGGACTGAAGCTTCAGTTCTAGTCGCGGGTCGCCAGGCGTCGGACACCGGCGTCTGGCGTCCTAATACCTATCCTTCAAATGCGGGCAACCGCTGGGAGATGGAGGATCGGGCAATCCGTAATTCTCGAGCAGGATCTTGCCGGGCTTCCCTTTCGTGAGACTTACGATGATGAGATTGGAATACTCGTCAGCGCAAAGATCCCCGATGTGACCGCCACCAATTTTCTCCACGATCTTGGCGACCGTATTGTTGTGGCCGACGACAAGTATGGTCGCACCGGGATGCTTCATGATTTCATTGGCGATGCGCTGCACGTGACCCTCGACCGATCCCTCGATCGAGATGACCTTCGGCGAGATGTGGCGAAGACGCGCGAGCGGAGCCGCAGTCTGCATCGTGCGCTTGAGATTGGTCGTGATGATCATGTTCACGCCTGAATCCCGAAGCTGCATGGCCAGCGAATCAGCCCTCTCACGTCCCCGCTGGCTCAGGTCGGGGTCCCGGTCCTGCTCGGACATTTTCTCGGCGTGGCGAATGAGGTAGACTGTGGTCTCGTTGCGGCCGTCGGGAATCGCCGGCTGCTGGTCGCCGGCGTTGGCCGCGGCGCAGCCACTCGCCAGGATTATCGAGACAAAGGTCAAACCCGTCGCGGTGCGGCGTGGCAGAGATAACATTATTGGACCCTGGATTGAATTAAACCCGCGAAAAGCGGAGCAGGAATGATAATGCGGAGCAATATCCTTCGGGCAGCGGCAGTTGCTGCCTTTGCCATCTTTACAATCGCCTGCGACGGCGGCAACCCATCGCGCACAGCCGATGAGTTCGCAGCCGATTCGGCGCTTGCTGCAGATCTCGCGCTCGCCAACCGCGACACGCTACTCGTCGATTCGATCGGCGCGTATCGCGAGCCCGATGCTGCAGAGCGCGACACATCTGCTGCGCCTGCATCCGCTTCGACACCGCCCGCGGTCGCAGCGCCGGCATCAACACCGCCACGCGCGAATTTCAGCGACGCAACCTCGTCCGGTACGTCTCAGCCAAATCGAGTAGTGGCGGCGACCCCGTCTGAAATTCCGAAACCTGCACCCACAACCACGGCACCGGCAGCAGCCCCATCGGTCCCGCCGCCGACGACAGCGGCCGCAACCCCGAAACCACCAGCACCCCGTCTAACGGGAACGCGCGCGTGCAGCT
>DASROK010000482.1:0-3324 GCA_035646915.1 Gemmatimonadaceae bacterium | reverse complement strand
ACGCCGGCGCGGGACGACAGTGAGCGTGTCGCAGATTTTCTACAACACACCTGCACGCAAGAAATTCCTCCGCAGCGTCCGGTCGGAATGGCGCGCCATTGTTGATGCGGTTGCGAGCATCTCACTAACGCGGCCAGATGTTCGTTTCACCGTGAGCCATGACGGCAAGACAGTTCTTTCGCTTCCCCCCGTCTCCTCGCTTCGTGCAAGATTGAGCGGGATCTGGGGCGGCAAGTACGCCGGCGATCTTCTCGATGTCGACGACGTAGTTGGAGCAGTTCGCACGCGCGGGCTCGTGGAGCGCCCGGCAAACGTTGGAACGGCGACTCGAAGAGTTTTTCTCTCGATCAACGGCCGTGTTGTCCGCGACACCGGAATTGTCCGCGCCGCAGAAGCTGCGTATCGATCGACGATTCCGGCAGGAGTGAGACCGTCGCTGTTTCTCGAAGTCACACTGCCCGTGGCTTCAGTGGACGTCAATGTGCATCCAGCGAAGGCGGAAGTTCGTTTTCTCGAACGATGGCCTGTGGAGCGAGCAGTAGAGCAGGCGGTGAGGCGCGCGTTAGGGACGTTCGATGCATCAGCATCAGTTGGCGCACGGTATTTCACAACGCCGTCGTCGCCCCTCTCATACATCACCGGAGGAACCGACAGTGTATCTGCGCTCGCTGCGCAGCCGCTTCCTCACGGCGCGTTGTTCGAGGAAGCTGAGCAAGGCGAGCAGCAATCAGAAACGGTCTCGCCACAGGTCATTCCCGATCTGTTTCAGTTCCGGCGCATGTACATCGCGTTCGAGCACGAAGACGGACTCGTTCTGATCGACCAGCATTCAGCTCACGAACGCGTGTTGTACGAGGACTTCATGACGTCGCTCGAGACCGGGCGCGCACCTGCGCAGCGGCTTCTTCTTCCGTTGACGCTTCATCTCGGTCCGGCGGAAGCAGACGCCTTCGAGTCGAACCGCGAGTATCTGGAACGTCTCGGATTTGAGATCGAAGGTTTTGGCGGGAGCACGCTAATTGTGAACACTGTGCCGATGCCTCATCGGCGATTCGATGCAGAGCGCTGTCTTCGCGAGACCCTCGATGCGTTGACGGGTGACAGAATTGCCGGTACCGCGACGCGGCACGAGCATCTGGCAGCCACCGTCGCATGCAAGGCCGCGATCAAGGCTGGTGACCAGCTTTCACAAATCGAGATGAAGGCGCTCTTCGCAGCATTGCGCGATACACGCCTTCCGGCGCACGATGTTCACGGCCGATCCACCATCGTGCAGGTCTCATGGGACGAGCTGGACCGGCGCTTTGGCCGCAAGTAAGCTCCGTGTAATCTGCGGTCCCACCGCGGCAGGTAAATCAGCAATTGCCGCCAGGCTTGCTCTGGAGTACGGCGCCACCATCATCAGCGCCGATTCGCGCCAGATCTATCGCGGCTTCGACATCGGCACAGCAAAGCCGGACTGGAGTGAGCGAAAGGCAATCGAACATGTTGGTATCGACGTGGCTGACCCGACCGAGCGGTTTTCCGCATCGCGATGGGCAACTCTGGCGATAGAAGCAGTTGAGCACATCACTGCGTCGGGTGGCACGCCACTGATTGTTGGCGGAACCGGCTTCTATATCAGAGCGATCTTCGATCCACTCTTCGCGGCCCCCGACCTTGACGAAGAAAAGAGAAGGAATCTCGAGCACTTCCTGAATCCGATGTCACTTGCCGACCTGCGAAGATGGTGCAGTGTCATCGACCCCGCTCGCGCCCACCTTGGCAGGTATCAGCTCGTGCGCGCAATCGAGATTGCGCTTCTCGCAGGAGAAAGAATCAGCGAGCTGCAAGCCGCTGATTCATCATCCTCTTCATACCTTCCGGCGTACCTGCTTGTCGATCCGAAAAATTCGCTCTCAGCGCGGATCGAAAGACGTGTCCAGCAGATGCTCGACGCGGGCTGGATGGATGAAGTTCGCGCACTCGACTCGAGTGTCGCTGAGAATGCGCCAGCATGGAAGGCGAGTGGATATCAGGTGATGCGCGAAGCAGCGCGCGGCACAATCGATTTGTCAGCGGCACGCGACAGAATCATTATTGAGACGCGCCAGTACGCGAAGCGGCAGAGAACGTGGTTCAGGCATCAGCTCGGCGATGCACCAGTGACCCGACTGGATCCGGATGACCCGGACGCCGAGTCGGTTGCGCAACGATGGTGGAAGGAGACTTCTTGAATATTGGAATCACGTGTTATCCGACGTACGGCGGATCCGGCGCAGTTGCCACGGAGCTCGGCATCGCTCTCGCCGCACGCGGGCATCAGATCCATTTCATTACATACCGACAGCCATTTCGTCTGCCCGAGTTTCTGCCCAACGTTTTCTTCCATGAAGTGGACGTCGGGCGGTACCCGCTGTTCGAATACCCGCCATACGATCTTGCGCTTGCGGTGAGAATGCACGAGGCCGTGCTGATGCACGGGCTCGAGATTCTTCACTGTCATTACGCACTGCCGCACGCGACGAGCGCGTGGATCGCGCGCGAAATGCTGCGTGCGCAAAAGCGCGACGTGAAAGTGATCACGACTCTTCACGGTACTGACATCACCATCGTCGGCCAGGATCCGTCGTTCAATGCAATCACGAAGTTTTCCATCGAGCGCTCTGATCGGCTGACCGCGGTCTCCGAATTCCTGAGAAAGGAGACTTACAACGCATTTGGATGCACTGCGTGCGACGTGGGAGTGATTCATAACTTCATCGATCCTTCGATCTACAATCGCGCTGCGCATCCGCCACTGCTCCGCACTCAGCTCGGCGACGGTCCAATCCTCATGCACATCTCCAACTTCCGCCGCGTGAAGCGGGTGCGCGACGTAGTCGGAATTTTTGCGAGGGTCAATGAGTCGATTCCCTCGCAGCTCGTTATGGTTGGCGACGGCCCGGATCGCGCCGAAGCTGAGGATGAAGCGCGAAAGTTCGGTCTTGGTGCGCGCGTGCACTTTTTCGGAAAAATCGACAGCGTGGCTCCGCTGCTCGCATCAGCCGATCTCTTTCTGCTTCCCAGCACGAGCGAGTCGTTCGGCTTGAGCGCGCTCGAAGCCCTTGCTTCTGGTGTCCCTGTAATTGGAACGAATGCCGGCGGAATGCCGGAAGTGGTTCGCAGTGGTGAAACAGGATTTCTGTGCGAGGTGGGAGACGTGGACGGCATGGGAGACGCTGCGCTCCGCATTCTCACCGACAAAAAGTTGTGGCAGGCGATGAGCGAGCTGGGAGCCGTCGACGCGCGGGCGCGATTCTCGCTCGACGCGATCGTCAGCAAATACGAACATCTCTATCAGAC
>DASROK010000481.1:0-8597 GCA_035646915.1 Gemmatimonadaceae bacterium | reverse complement strand
CCGGATCATGGGGAACGCTCGGCATCATCACCGAAGTGACACTGCGCCTTTACTCCCTTCCTCAGTCTTCAGTAACTGTTTCTCTCGGCGCCGCGGACAGCGAAACGGCGCTGCGCCAGCGCATTGATTCAATTCTCAGCTCACCAGGCATTCCTCTCGCTGTTGAGCTTCTTGATGCAGACACTGCATCGATGATTGGGCTTTCTGACAATCAGCAGATACTTGTGAGGCTCGGCGGGAACACCGCTGCGGTCGATGCACAACGAGCGGCACTGCAATCACTTGGTGGAATACGTGAGGTAGAACCGGAAGTCTCGGACCGTCTCCGCAACATCGAGGAGAAAATAATGAGCGACGCTCCCGACGGAGAGCCGCCGGTGGTGCTGCGACTCTCGAGTCTGCCGCAGCATGTCGCGCACATCTGGAACAGCGCACGCAACATCATGTCTGGAATTGCCGGTGGAGCGATGCATGCAACACCATCGCTTGGAATCGTGAGATGCATCATACCAGCATCGACGCCACTCGACACAATCGAGCGAATGGTTTCCTGGCCGCAGACAACGGTGATTTTCGAAAGACTGCGGTCGAGCGCATGGAGAATTCTTTCGCCCACTGTCGTGAACAACGCTCTTGCTCAACGCGTGAAGAGAGCATTCGATCCCGATAACCTGTTGAACCCGGGAATCCTGGGGCCGCTGGAGTGAGCACTCGTTCCGGTGTTGCCGAGCAAAATCCCACGCCAGCGGATCCAATGCCGGCGTGCGCGCTTCCCGGTTCTCCGCTCGAAGCAGCACTTCCCGGAATCAATCAGTGCGTTCACTGCGGATTCTGTCTTCAGGCGTGCCCGACATATCAGACGCTGGAAGATGAGAACGAAAGCCCGCGCGGAAGAATTTTTCTCATGCGGTCTCTTCTCGAGGGAACAGTCACTGTTCACGACGACAGGGTTAATACGCACATCGATCGCTGTCTGGGATGCAGAGCATGCGAGCCCGCCTGTCCGTCCGGTGTCCCGTATGGTCAGCTTCTGGAAGCGACGCGCGCAACACTTCGTGAGGCCAACGGACCTCCGCTCATTGGCAGGCTGATACTGTTTGTCTTTGCGCACCCGCGGTTGATGCGCTTTGCGATGCTTGCATCGCGATTACTCGCCGCGACTCCGATTCCAACTCTTTTGTCGAAGGTGCCGGGGAGAATTGGATTCGGGATGGCAATGCTTGCATCTGCCGGATCGCCTCTCGAGGGTGATCCATATGCAACGAGCAACGACGGGCCCCGTTCGAGGACAGCCCTTCTCGAAGGGTGCGTGATGGAGGGACTTTTCACCGGCACCAATCGCGCGACGGAACGGGTGCTTCAGAAAAATGGCTACTCGATGATCCCCGCGAATGGCCAGGCGTGTTGCGGCGCACTTCACGCCCACGCAGGCGATCTTGAATCCGCGAGAAGGATGGCCCGGAGAAACATCGACGCATTCGAGAAATCAGGCGCCGAGGTCATCGCGGTCAACTCGGCGGGATGCGGAGCGATGATGAAGGAGTACGCTCATCTCCTCAAGGACGATCCCGAATGGGCAGAACGAGCCGACAAGGTATCGAATAAGGTTCGCGATGTGAGCGAGCTGCTTGCAGCCGTTGGACCACTTCCGGGAAATCCGCTGCCCCTGCGGGTCACCTACGATGCGCCCTGTCACCTGGTTCACGCGCAGCGCATTGTTACTCCCCCGCTCTCCGTTCTTGCCGCGATCCCGAGACTCGAGCTCGTTCCGCTGCGGGATTCCGAGATGTGCTGCGGAGCTGCAGGCATCTACAATCTGATCGAGCCTGAAACTTCTGATGCGGTTCTCGAGCCCAAGCTCGCCAACATCGCTGAATCGGGCGCTCCTTTTGTTGCATCGGCAAATCCCGGTTGCCTTATGCAGATCGGTGCGGGGTTGCTTCGCAGCGGCTCCAAGGCAAAGGCAATTCACATAGTTGATCTTCTCGACGCATCCTACGGCGGTTAGGCACTCCCGAATCCGGCAGTAACGCCATTAATTGAGAAGTATGTATGACGCGAGCGAGTACTCAGCGCTGCGCTCAGGAGCATTGCTTCTGGACCGAAGCGACCGCATTCGCATGAGGTTCGGCGGCGCGCGCGCCGCGGAGCTTTTGACCGGTCTCGTAACCAACGATGTCCTGTCGCTGCAGCCCGGTCATGGTCAATACGCCGGCGCTCTCACGCCAAAAGGAAAGATTGCCGCGGACATAAGAATCTTTGCGGATCAGGACGGACTTCTCACCGACACTTCCGCGCGCGCCTCAGCGAACTGGCGCGATATCGTCACGAAGTATGTGAATCCAAGGCTCGCGCCTTATCGGGACATAACGGCCGAGACTCGCGACATTGGAGTGTTTGGACCAAAGGCACGCCATCTCGTTGCTGGTGCAACGCATGCGGATCCTGTCGCGCTTGGCGCGCTTGTTCCTTACGCTCATGTCGCCGAAGACACTCCAGCGGGACGCATGCTGATCATTCGCGTCGCCGAGATCGAAGCTGAAGGTTATGAGATCATTCTTCCGGTTGCATCCGAGCGCGCGATTCGAGACAAGCTTCTCACGCACGGAGCGATTCCCGGATCCCAGCAGACATGGAACGTCGCCAGAGTGGAGGCAGGCAGGCCCGAATGGGGAATCGACATGAACGATTCCACGATTCCCCAGGAGGCGAACTTCGATTCACTCGGCGCGATCTCATATACGAAGGGCTGCTATACGGGACAAGAGACAGTCGCGCGAGTTCATTTTCGCGGGCACGTGAACCGGTATCTGAGAAAGCTTCACTTCGTAAGCGCATCGATTCCGCCGACAAGTGCTGAGCTCGTCGATGATTCGGGCGAGATAGTTGGAGACGTGCGGAGTGTTGCTATGTCACCGCGTCAGGGCGGAGTCGCGATCGCTATGGTAAGGCGGGAAGTCGCCGCCGGTGCAACGCTGCACGCAAGGTGGGATGGCGGCGAATGCACCGTGCAGATTGCAGCTTAAGTCTAGAATGCTGAATTCTGAATGCTGACTGTCAGCATTCAGCATTCAGAATTGAAAAAGGCGCGACCCGTTAGAGTCGCGCCCTCTTTCCGATCAGGAATTCTTACTTCTTGGTCGTGTCGGCCATTGCGGCCGAATCCTTCTTGGCCGAGTCGGCCATTGCCGTCGAGTCCATCATCTTCATGCCGGTGTCCATGGCGGCAGGCGCCGGGGCCATTGCTGCACCGGTATCGACCGGGGCTTCATCTTTCTTTGTGCATGCGGCAAGAGCGAGAACTGCGGCGACGAGAGCAATGCGCTTCATTTGTAATCTCCAGTAGAGAGGGGGCCAACGTGATTAGACGCCGGTCCGTGCACGCGGTCGCGATGCTCGTCAATGGCGCGGCCAAAAAGTTACCGTGTCAGAAAGTGCTGTCAAGGGCGCCCGCCGAGTAGATTACCCCCGTCGATCATGCGGAAAAGAGGTTAGAAATTGTCGTCGAGATATCCTGAAACATTTGGCGCTTTGAAGCGCTCCGAGTGGGCCAGTCCTGACCGCATTCGGCGGACTGTAAAAGACGAAATCCGGTCCAACCTGCTGAGTCGATTGGCTCGCGGCGGGCCGATTTTTGAGGGCGTGGTCGGATATGAGGACACGGTCATGCCTCAGATTGTCAATGCACTGCTCTCACGGCACAACCTCATACTTCTCGGTCTCCGCGGGCAGGCCAAGTCACGGATACTTCGCTCGCTGACCACACTGCTCGACGAAGCGATTCCGATCGTCGGTGGAAGCGAAGTCAACGACAACCCGTTCGCTCCGATCTCCAAGTATGCGCGCAACATGATCGACGAATGCGGCGAAGGAACTCCAATCGCCTGGGTGGAGCGCGAAAGCCGATTCGTCGAAAAACTCGCAACACCCGACGTGACAGTAGCTGACATCATCGGCGACGTGGATCCAATCAAGGCTGCACGCGGCGGTCACGTTCTGTCCGACGAATTGACGATTCACTATGGAATGCTCCCGCGCGCAAATCGTGGAATCTTTGCGCTCAACGAATTGCCCGATCTCGCAGGAAAGGTCCAGGTCTCGCTCTTCAACATCATGCAGGAGGGTGACGTCCAGATCAAAGGATATCCGGTGCGGCTTCCCCTCGATGTTTTGCTGTGCTTCACCGCCAACCCGGAAGACTACACAGCTCGCGGAAAAATCATCACTCCGCTCAAGGACAGAATCGGAAGCGAGATCCAGACGCACTATCCCGAGTCTGTCGAGACAGGGATGTCAATCACCGAGCAGGAAGCATGGACCAACCGCGGCGGACGTCCCGTTCGCATTCCTGATTTCATTGCAGAAGTTGTGGAGCGCATTGCGTTCGAGGCGCGCGAGGACAAGCGCATTGACAAACGGTCAGGCGTTTCGCAAAGAATGCCGATATCGGTGATGGAGAACATCGTGTCGAATGCAGAGCGACGGTCGATTGCCACCGGCGAGCGTGAGATTGTTCCGCGAATCGGAGATATCTACGCGGCACTGCCGGCCATTACCGGCAAGATCGAGCTCGAGTACGAAGGTGAGCTGGTGGGCGGTCACAACATTGCGCGCGAGCTGATTCGCCGCGCGGCCGATGCGACATTTCACGAGCGCACCGGCGGCGTCAATGCTGACGATGTCATCATGTGGTTCGATGCAGGCGGTGCGCTGCAGGTGAATGACGACGTCACGTCTGACGCCGTTGTCGATGGATTTCGCACTGTTCCTGGCTTGCTCGGTCTGGTTGAGATGACCGCGCTCGCTCCGAAGAGCGATGCGCCTTTCGTTGCCGCTGCATGCGAGCTGATTCTCGAATCACTTGTCGCACGGCGGAAAATTTCGCGGAGCGATGCCGGACTTTACGGCCGCTCGAATGACGAGAAGCGCAGGCGACCCTATTCCGACTGAATGTCAGTCATAACAATCTCGCGCCTCTACGGATCGGGAGGCTCAGAGGTAGCCGAGCTCGTAGCAAAAGAGCTCGGCTGGTCGCTGCTCGACAATGCCGTAATCGATGCGGTAGCAGCAAGGCTCGGCATCCCGCGTGAGGAAGTCGCTGCCCGCGAAGAGCGTGTGCCGTCGCTTTCGCAGCGCCTTGCTGACGCATTGAGACTGGGCTCGCAGGACTGGCTTGCGCCACTTGGCGAGCGTGCACCGACAGATGAACAGCTCATCGAGGTAACTCACAGGATCGTTGAAGAAGCAATCGCGCGCGGCCCCCTGGTTCTCGTGGGAAGAGGCGCCCAGGAGATGCTCGCGCAGCGAGCTGATGCGCTTCACGTTTTCTGTTATGCTCCGCGAGGAGCGCTGATCGAGCGATCGATGCAGCGTGATCGCCTGGATGAACCGGCTGCGGCAAAGCGTGTGGACGATACAAACTCCCATCGGGAGCAGTGGATCAAGAAGCACTGGAACCGGTCATGGCGCGAGCATTCGCAGTATCACCTTTCCGTGAACACTGACTGGCTCGGGATTGCTGGCGCAGCAGAGCTGATCTGTTTCGCAGCGAGAAAGCGCTTCTCGATCAAGCCTGGCTGAGTATTCGTCCCGCGGCGCTTAGAAAATCCGCAACATCAGATTCAGTCGTGTCGAACGATGCGACAAAGCGTGCTTCGGATATCGTCTCTTCCCAGACGCTGAAGTAACACGCTTCCTGAAGCTTCGCGATGTGTGCACGGGGGAGCGTGGCAAAAACTTCATTTGCCTGAACTTTCTGCGTGAGCATGCATCCGGGAAGCGCGGCAATCCCTTCGCCGAGTATGCGCGCCATTTGATTCGCGTGCGTTGCGCTCCGCAGCCACAAGTCATCGGAGAACAGAGCATCGAACTGCGCGGCAATGAAACGCATCTTGGACGACAGCTGCATGCCCTGCATCCGCCGGTACGGAAAATTCTGAGCTAGATCAGCATCGAAAAAAATCACCGCTTCGCCCGCGATCATTCCGTTCTTGGTTCCGCCGAATGAGAGCACGTCGACTCCCGCGTTGCCCGTCATATCGAGAAGAGAGACACCAAGCGATGCCGCGGCATTAGCGAGCCTGGCCCCGTCCATGTGAAGCTTCAGGCCATGCTCGTGCGCAAATGACGCAATGACCTGGATTTCGTCAGGCGAATACACCGTTCCGTATTCGGTCGCCTGAGTGATGGAGACAACAGCCGGCTGCGCGGTATGATCGTCACCGAAATACCGGAGGTGCTGAGAGATTCCATCGCGATCGATCTTCCCGTCGGAGCTCGCAACCGGCAACAGCTTGCAGCCAATGTGTTTTTCCGCCGCCCCGCACTCTGACGTGTAGATATGCGCAGTCTCGGCGCACACGACCGCATTGAACGACGAGGCGCATGACTGAAGTGACAGCACATTGGCGCCGGTGCCGCTGAAGACGAAGAAGATTTCTGCATCCTCCCCGAAATGGCCGCGAAGTTTTTCTTTTGCGCGCTCCGTGTGAAGGTCATTCCCGTATGACGGGACATGACCTTCATTCACTTCCGCGAGCGCGCGCAAAACTTCAGGATGAACGCCCGCCCAATTGTCGGACGCGAACGCTCGCGGCATGAGATAAGGCTTTCTATGTCCTTAGTTGCGCGCTTTTGCGACCTCTGCTGCCAGATCCGTGTAGGCAGTCTCGTTCAGCGCCGGGAACTTCAGGTTGCGATAGAGAATCTTTCCGTCCTTTCCGATCACGAACACGGTGCGGCTCGCATACGGTCTCGCAGGGTTCGATGATCCGTACTGTTTCGCAACGACGAGCTGGGGATCGGAACCGAGCGCGAACGGAAACTTCATCTCCTGCGCCCACGATGCATGGCTTGCGATGCTGTCGCCCGAGATCGGAACCACGACAACACCATCCCCGAAGAGAGTGGCGTATTCATCGCGGAATTTGGTGAGCTCCGCTGTGCATCCCGACGAGCGATCGGCAGGATAGAAAGCGAGGACAACAACCTTTCCGCGAAGATCACTGAGCTTGAGCTGCTTTGCGATTGGTCCGTTCGAGTCAGCCCAATCCATTGTGAAATCGGGCGCGATCTTTCCAAGATCGATCTCGGCCGGAGGCGGAGGCGGCGCTGGCTGCGTCGCGGGAGCCTGCGTCGTCGATGCGGGCGCGGCAGGAGTTTGAGCTGATGCTGCTGCGGCAATGATCGAGGCTGCGGCAGCCAGTGCAAATCGCTTCATTATAGAATCCTCGTGTGCTTCGGTTTTCCGGCAACTTTGAATCTAAACCTGGGGAAAGAGCAATGCAGCTTCACGGAATCCATCACCTGACCGCCGTATCGGCGAGCATCCGCGAAAATCTCCGGTTTTACACGCAGACGCTGGGAATGCGCCTCGTAGCGCGCAGCGTGAACCAGGATGACGTCACCGCATACCATCTGTTCTACGCCGATGCGAGAGGAACTCCAGGCACGGACCTCACGTTCTTCGACTGGAACATGCCGCGGGAAAAACGCGGAACCAACAGCGTTGTTCGCACAATGCTTCGAGTCGCCGGAATGGAATCGCTCGAATACTGGAGCGGGAGATTGAATGACCTCAACGTCACTCATGGTGAAATCAACGAGCTCGATGGCCGAGCGGTTCTCCATTTCGAAGATCCCGAAGGGCAGAGGCTCGCACTCATCGACGACGGCGGCAAAGGTGATCCGCCCAACGCGTGGGATCGGAGTCCGGTTCCAGCTGAGCACCAGATCCGCGGGCTTGGACCGATTGTCATGAGCGTTCCTGATTTGCGGCCCACTGATTCAGTCCTTACACGCGTGATGGAAATGAATCATGCGCGTACTTATGAGCAGGATTCCAGCACGGTTCACGTTTATACAATGAAAGGCGAGGGACCTCACGCCGAGCTGCATGTCGCTGTCGAGCCCGACGTACCGCGCGCGAGGCTTGGTGCGGGAGGCGTGCATCACGTTGCATTCAGAACGCCGAATGAATCAGAGTATCACGCGTGGACCGAACGGCTCGACTCATTCGGAATTCCAAACAGCGGCGAGATCGACCGCTTTTACTTCAGGAGTCTCTACTTCCGCGAGCCGGGCCACGTCCTGTTCGAGATTGCTACCGACGGGCCGGGCTTCGAAGTCGATCAGGAGTTCGCAACGCTCGGAGAGAAAGTCATTCTTCCTCCCTTCCTCGAGTCACATCGCGAAAGCATCGTCGCGAACCTCAAGCCCCTCGATTGAGGTTCCGTCAAGGCGAATCAAGACTCCAGCTCCAGCCGCCGGCGACCCGCCAATCGAGCCAACTTATCCGGGATTCGTAAACTTGAAAGCCGAGGCTTGACATTCGGGAGATGCTGTTGAAAATTCAGCACAGTTGATTTTTCAACATACATCTGTGGACCGGATATCATGACGAACGCTCAGGAAACCCCTGCCCTTTCCCGTAGGGAGCGGCAGGTAATGGACATCCTTCATCGCCGTGGCGGTGCTACCGTCGCCGAGATCATGGAAGACCTGCCAGACCCGCCGACTTATTCAGCGGTGCGGTCTGTGCTGCGAATTCTCGGTGAAAAAGCGCTGATCAAGCACAAGGAAGATGGTCCGCGCTACAT
>DASROK010000480.1:0-2695 GCA_035646915.1 Gemmatimonadaceae bacterium | reverse complement strand
TTCCAAGCCTGCCCCGTAGTTACTGAAGTTGACACGAAGAATCGTCCGAGTAGATTCAATCAACGCCCCGGCACCTCCTGCCGGGGCGTTTCCATTTTCACGCAATTGAATGTTCGACTCGAAGACTCGCACCGTTGTCATAGTGGGTGCGCAATGGGGTGACGAAGGGAAAGGAAAGCTTGTCGACGTTATCGCCGAGCGTGCCGACTGGGTGGTGAGATATCAGGGCGGGGCCAACGCGGGCCACACCGTGCACATCGGCGAGAAATCATTCGTGCTTCACCAGATCCCCAGCGGAATTCTCCATCCGGGAGTGCGCTGCGCAATCGGAAACGGAGTTGTTCTCGATCCGGACACACTCTTCACGGAAATCGACGAGCTGATTGCCGACGGCGTCGACGTTCAGGGGCGACTTTACGTCAGTGACCGCGCGCACCTGGTTCTGCCTTATCACAAGCTCGTCGACTCGCTGAGCTCGGCGAGCAAGGAGATAGGAACTACCGGCCGCGGAATCGGGCCGGCTTACGAAGACAAGATCGCGCGACGCGGAGTGAGAGTGCTCGATCTTCGCCATCCGGAGCGGCTTCGCTCGCTTGTCGGAAAAGCGGTTGCTCATGCGAATGCACTGCTCACAGCGTTCGGTGTCGACCAGCGCGCGGATGTCGATACGACAATCTCGCTGCTCGAGCGTCTTGCTCCGCGAATTCTCCCGATTACGGAAGATGTCGGGCTCGTCATCCATCGAGCGATTTCTTCAGGCGCGAGCGTTCTGCTGGAAGGAGCGCAGGGATCCCTGCTCGACGTCGATCATGGTACATACCCGTATGTAACGTCGAGCAGCACGACTTCCGGTGGCGCAGCAATTGGTGTTGGAATCGCTCCGAGTGCCATCGATTCGGCTCTTGGAATTGTGAAGGCGTACACCACAAGAGTCGGCAACGGCCCGCTCCCGACTGAGCTTCCTGAAGCCGAAGGCGACAAGATGCGGAAGCTTGGCAATGAGTTTGGTGCGACGACGGGGCGTCCGAGGCGATGTGGATGGTTCGACGCAGTCGTCGTGCGGTATGCTGCTCGCGTGAATGGACTCACCGGGCTCGCAGTTACTAAGCTCGATGTTCTCGACACTTTCGAGAAGGTTGCGCTGTGCACTGGCTACAAGGTGGGCGACCAGATTTTCTCGGAATTTCCAGGGGATCCGGTCGCTCTCGACATGGCTGAGCCGCAGTACGAATGGATGGATGGCTGGCAAACCTCGACTGCTGATGCGCGCTCTTATGACCAGCTTCCGAAAGCGGCGCGAGCGTATCTGGACCGATTGAAGGAGCTGGTAGGAACGCCGATCACCTACGTCAGTGTTGGTACGAGAAGGGATCAGATCATACAACTGGAATACTGAATACTGAATGCTGACTTAGTGCGTAGTTGGTCAGAATTCAGCATTCTGCATTCGTTTATATTCCCCTCCTATGCCTAATCGTCCCGACGTGATGGACAAGCTCGTCTCGTTGTGCAAGAGACGCGGCTTCATCTTCCAGTCATCAGAGATTTACGGCGGCACCGGATCCGTCTGGGACTACGGCCCGCTTGGCGTCGAGCTCAAGCGCAATCTGCAGGAAAGATGGTGGAACGAAATGGTCCGGACTCGAGACAACGTCGAGGGTCTGGATTCAGCAATTCTGATGCATCCGCGCGTGTGGGAAGCGAGCGGGCACGTGAGCGGCTTCGTCGATCCAATGGTTGACTGCCGCAACTGCAAGAAGCGGTTTCGCGCTGACGATGCGAAGATCAAGGGAACTCCCGGCACGCCTGACGCACAATGTCCCGCGTGCGGGATGAAGGGCACACTCGGCGAGCCGCGTCAGTTCAATCTCATGTTCAAGACGTTCATGGGCCCGGTCGAAGACAGCGCCGCCATCATCTACCTTCGTCCGGAAACCGCGCAGGGAACGTACGTGAACTTTCTCAACGTTCAGCAGTCCACGCGGCAGAAAATCCCGTTTGGAATTGCGCAGGTGGGAAAAGCGTTCAGAAACGAAATCACTCCCGGCAACTTCATTTTCCGCACACGTGAATTCGAGCAGATGGAGATGCAGTTCTTCGTCGAGCCGGGAACCGACATGGAGTGGTTCGAATACTGGAAGGCCGAGCGAATGAGATGGCATCTCGGGCTCGGGCTCGACGAGAATCGTCTTCAGTTTCATCAGCATGGCGAAAACGAGCTTGCACATTACGCGCGCGCAGCATTCGACGTGCAGTTCGATTTTGGCGGGTCGCTTGGCTTCCAGGAGATCGAGGGAATTCACAACCGTGGCGACTTTGATCTTTCGCAGCACCAGAAGTTCTCCGGGAAAAAGCTCGAGTACTTCGATCAGGGATCCAACAAGCGATTCGTTCCGTTCGTGGTGGAGACAGCGGTTGGCCCCAACCGGACGCTGCTCGCCATTCTCGTGAATGGTTACAGGGAAGAGGCTGTCGAAGGAGAAGAGGAGGGTCGCGTAGTGCTTGGTCTCAATCCTGCTCTTGCCCCCATCAAGACAGGAGTGTTCCCCCTAGTCAAGAAGGACGGCATGCCGGAGATGGCGCGGAAAATTGCGAACGACCTTCGACCTCACTTTCCAGTTTTCTACGACGACAGCGGCGCAATCGGAAGGCGCTATCGCCGCCAGGATGAAGTTGGAACGCCATTCTGCATCAC
>DASROK010000479.1:0-4655 GCA_035646915.1 Gemmatimonadaceae bacterium | reverse complement strand
GCGCAGCTCCGTCATCTCACGCACTCGATGGTCGACATGCTCGCGAAGGATTATCGGGTTATCGCTATCGACAGGCCGGGCGCGGGAAACTCGACGCGTGCAAAGGGATCGTCGGCAGCATTGTCCACTCAGGCGGATATCGTTGGCAGGTTCATTCGGGCTCTGAGCCTCGAAAATCCGCTGCTTGTCGGACACTCCATGGGCGGCGCAGTATCACTCGCCGTCGCGCTCGATCATCCCGATCTCGTGCGCGCTCTGGTGCTGATCGCGCCGTTCACACAAGTCGAATATGAGCCACCGGAAGTATTGAAGCCGCTCATGATTCGATCGCCCGTTGTGCGGCATGCTGTTGCGTGGACCGTTGCGACACCGCTCGCGATCATCAACAAGGACATGATGCTCGCAGCGTTATTCGCTCCCGAACAACCAGTGAGCGATTTCGCAACAAACGGTGGCGCGCTGCTCGGCCTTCGTCCTCAGAGTTTCATTGGTGCATCCGAGGAGATTGTCGCGCTCGAGGATGAGTTCGAGTACATGACGGAAATGGTGTCTCGGTATCCGTCGATGACGACTCCAACCTGGATTCTGTACGGCAAAGGCGATCGCATCCTCGACTACAGGAGACACGGTGAGCTCACGGCTTCGCAGATTCCGGAAGCCCGGCTCGAGCTTGTAGACGGAGGACACATGCTGCCGCTCACAATGCCGGAACGCGCAGCGGACATCATCCGGCAGACGATGGCCGCTACGTGAGCCAGATGCCTTCGCTTTACTCCTTGCGGCGCGTGTAAATCAAATCGTAGTTCACACCCCACGTTCCGTCGGGTTTGAGACTCTCGGAGAACTGACGAACGGTGTCAGGAGCAAGCTTGAAAAATGTCAGCCGGGTCTGGACTCTCCCGGTCGCTGGCGGCAATGCCGGAGTGGTTCCCTCGTACCGCATGGCGTTGTCCGAGTAATTCCCGCTGTACTCGTGCAATCCCCCGGAATTATCGACCCATATCTGGAACCACTTCGAGCGCGTTGAGTCGTAGATGTTGAAGCTCTGTCCGACCGATCCCGGTGCAGTCCATGATTCGTGCACCACGCATCCGTCGTCGATCTTGGTGACCTCGTTTCGGGCGGGAGGAGTCGTGGGTGCGCCTTTCGGTCTCACGTCCCAGCTTCCAACCCAGAAATCGAACTCCTTTGTATGATCAGCATACATGCACGGATGCGCGTTGCGATCGACATCGGTGAGGAACTTCGCATACCGCGCATCAGCCTTGAGCTTTGCCATTGGTGGAAGTGAATCGCCAGGATTTGGAATCTGCCCCAGTCCGCCATCTGTCGCGCGCTTGAGCTGCGCGAATGCGTCATCCACCTTGCCGAGGCCGGCGTACACTGCCGCGAGACGATAGCCGGCCACCATTGCAGGCGCACCCTTTGATTCTGCAATTGCAATCTCTTTCTGTGCTTCCACATATCGACCGAGTGCCGTGAGAGCGATAGCGCGTCGCATGTGCGGAAGGGGAAGGACGGTGTCCGTCTTCGCTACGACGAGGTAAGCGTCGGCAGCGCGTGCCCAGTCGCGCGCATTGAACGCATCCGAAGCAACGCGCTGCATGTCCGCCTGCGCTCCCGCGGTTCCGCTGAACGCCGTAAGACTTAACAACAATTTGACAGTTTTCCGCACCTTTGCTTCTCCTGTGGATGGCGGGGGCAGAGGTATCTTGAGGTGCGGTTCACGATGTCGCTATCAAAAACTTGCTCGGGACTTATGCAGGCGCTCGATACTATAGTATTTGAGACTCCGCTGGTGCGTGCCGCGCGATTCCGCTGCGGCGCAAAAGATCCGCGGTTTCGTGACAGCGGTCCTGCGAACAACTGCGCAGTGGTTTTTCCGCGTACGGCTGTGTGGATTCAATACTCCGGGTCTCGCTCATTCGTGGCTGATCCTTCTCTCGCAACGATCTACAATCCCGGTCAGGAGTACACTCGTCGCGCGATCAGCCCGGATGGAGATCGCTGCGAGTGGCTTGGAGTCTCTCGTGAGATCGCACTGGAGATTGCGGCGAGCATCGATCGGCGCGCGCACGATCGGCATGAGAGGCCGTTCAACGCGGAGTATGCTCCAATTGATCGAAGTCTCTATGTTGCACAGCGGTCCCTATTCTCGAAGCTCGAATCCGGAGCGATCGATCCACTCAATGCTGAAGAATCCATAATCAGGATTGTTGCGACAGTGCTCGCCCAGACGTGCATCGAAGCGACGAAAGCAAGCGTCGATAACGAGGCGCACGCAGACCTTGTCGAGCGCGCGAAAGAATCCGTGGCGCGGAATCCTTTTGGCAGCCAAAGTCTGAATGACCTGGCCAGCGAGCTGACCGTATCGCCATTTCATCTTTGTCGTGTTTTCCGCAAACGGACCGGCCGGACGATTCACGAGTTCAAGACTGATTTGCGGCTTCGCATTGCGTTGGAAAAGCTGGAAGCCGCTGATATCTCCCGTACAGCGTTCGAATGCGGGTTTTCGAGCCACGCCCACTTCACGTCCGTGATGCGATCGAAGTTCGGCGCGACGCCGTCAGAGCTTAGAAGCGGGCTGGCAGCCGGCAGCAGGTAGCTCTCGCTGATGGCCTGAGTGCGGGAAGCCCAGGGACACCGCCTCTCGCGGCTCGTTGCTCGCTTCTCGCTGTCGCGGCACGCGGCGCGCGGCGCGCGGCTCGCTGTGTCAATCCCGCAGCAAGTCGCTATTATGTGGGCGATGCAAAACGACTATGTCGACGTTCTAATTGTGGGAGCAGGCCTCTCCGGAATCGGCGCGGGATACTATCTCCAGACAAAGTGTCCGGAGAAGTCTTACACCATCCTCGAAGGCCGGGGTGCAATCGGCGGAACGTGGGATCTCTTCCGCTATCCAGGCGTGCGATCCGACTCGGACATGTACACCCTCGGCTACAAGTTCCGCCCGTGGCCAGGCGCGAAAGCAATAGCAGACGGGCCGTCGATCCTGGAATACGTTCGCGAGACTGCAAGGGTCTACGGCATCGACAAGAAAATTCGCTTCAATCATAGAGTGCGCCGCGCGTCGTGGTCATCGCGCGACAAAAAGTGGACTGTCGAAGCACAGTCACCGAACGGCCGACTGTTCAGCCTGACGTGCCGCTTCATTTATCTCTGCACCGGCTACTACGACTACGAGAGCGGTTACACCCCTCAGTTCGAGGGCATCGAGAGCTTCGAGGGCAAGGTCATTCATCCGCAGAGCTGGCCGCACGATCTCGAGTACGCCGGCGAGAGAGTCATTGTGATCGGGAGCGGCGCCACTGCGGTTACGCTCGTTCCCGCAATGGCTGAGAAGGCCGCGCACGTCACGATGCTTCAGCGCTCGCCGACGTACGTCGTGAATCTTCCCTCGAAGGACAAGATCGCGACGTGGCTCAAGCAGCATCTTCCGGAAAAGCAGGCGTACTTCATCACACGCTGGAAGAATGTGTTCGTGTCACTTGGATTCTACGCTCTCGCCCGCGTAAATCCTGACTTCTTCAGGAACATGGTGGCGAAAGGAGTGCGACATCAGCTCGGCCCTGCATACGATCTCTCGCACTTTACGCCGAGCTACAATCCGTGGGACCAGAGGCTGTGCCTGGTTCCCGATGCGGATCTCTTCAATTCAATTCGCGACGGAAAAGCGTCTGTCGTAACCGATCACATCGATCACTTCACTCAGCACGGCATAAACCTGAAATCGGGAAAGGAGCTCGAGGCTGACATCGTCGTGACCGCAACTGGTCTCAACATGAAGCTGATGTCGGGGCTCGACCTGGTCGTCGACGAAACGAAAGTAGATCTCTCGAAGACAATGTCGTACAAAGGCATGATGTACAGCGATGTTCCCAACCTTGCTTCAGCACTGGGCTACACCAACGCATCATGGACTTTGAAGTGTGATCTTACCGGTGAATTCGTATGCAGGCTCATCAATCACATGGACAGGCATGGTTATTCGTATTGCACTCCCCGGCGACACGATCCAACTATCCGCGATGAGCCTGCGCTGACATTCACGTCGGGATACGTGCAGCGAGCATTGCCAACTCTTCCGAAGCAGGGATCGAAGCGGCCATGGCGTCTCCGGCAGAACTATGCGCTCGATCTGCTTGGAGTACGCTACAGCTCGATCGAAGATGGTACGATGGAATTCCGCCGGTAGATGATCCGCACGCCGCTCGACCCCGAACGATGGGAACGGGCAGCGGAAATATTCGAGCGCGCGCTCGACGCGCCTCGTGATGCACGCGACAGCCTCATCGAAGCTGAAGCGCATGGCGATGCCGACATCATCGCGACCGTTCGCGGAATGCTCAGCGCTGACGAGACAACTGGAGAGCTCATTGAGGGCGGCATCGATTCGCTTGCTCCGCTGGTTGCCGAGCTCCACACGAAAACAATTTCAGCCGGCGATCAGATCGGGGACTTCGAGATAATCTCGGAGCTTGGCCGCGGCGGGATGGGAGTTGTTTACGCTGCGCGCGATCTCAAGCTCGGACGCGTTGCTGCGTTGAAGCTTCTTCCCACATCTTCGCATCTGGATCCCGAAGCGAGCGAGCGGCTCGTCGCTGAGGCTCAGGCGGCATCTGCGCTCGATCATCCCAACGTTGCAACCATTTATC
>DASROK010000478.1:0-3394 GCA_035646915.1 Gemmatimonadaceae bacterium | reverse complement strand
GTGGGATCCGAGCTGATAGCACTTGCTGCGCTCTTTTTCGTTCTCCAGGCGACCTCATCGGCGCATCTGGTGCTGGCAATCGCCGCGATGATTGGTGTTGTGATCGTGATCCCAATCATGTTCAAGCTCTTTGCCTCACTGGTCGCACCATACGCGCCACGATCGGAGTTCGCATTTCTCCTGATGGTCGCCGTGATCTGCTCGTACGCAACACGAATGCTCGGCGTGTACTATCTGGTGGGAGCATTTCTCGTTGGAGTCGCCGCCCAGCGGTTCCGCGGAGATCATCCGGACATGTCGTCGGAGAAAATGGTGGACGCGCTCGAGGCATTCGGCTCGGTTTTCATTCCATTTTACTTCTTTCACGCTGGTACGGAGATAACAGCGGAGCGGCTCACGGGACGCGCGATTGCACTGGGGCTTCTCCTGGTAGTGATATTCGTGCCAGTGCGTATAGGATTGATCGCACTTCACCGGAAGTTCGCGTTGAAGGAATCATTCGCCGTGTCCCGCCGTGTTGGAAGCGCGATGATTCCAACGCTCGTTTTCACGCTCGTAATTGGCGGGATACTCGACGAGAAGTTCGGGCTCGTAGGCAGCTTCTCCGGCGCTCTCGTGCTTTACGCAATTCTCAATACAACCATGCCGGCGTTTGTGCTCAAAGCTCAGCCGGCGGATTTTGAGGATGTTGAAGCGCTTCCTCTGGAAAGCGAGCCTGTCCCCACTCAGTGACGAAAACTTTCCCATTGCGTGAGGGAGAAATCGCCACAGCTTATGGTCATGTTTCCCGGCACCCTGAAGGCCGCCGTGATTGGCGCGTGTCTTGTCGCATCGAGTGCCTGCAGCGATGCGACCGCACCTGGTTTGAGTGGACACGCCCATAATCTTTCCGAGCTCGAACAACGGCTGGATACACTTCGCGGAGATCTTGGAATTCCCGGTCTCGCTGTCGGAATCTCCGAGGGCGACAACATCGTATGGGCGAGGGGCCTCGGGTACGCGAATATCGAGGATAAGAAAGCTCCTACACCTGCAACGGACTTTCACCTCGCGTCGCTTACAAAAGGATTTGCGGGCGTCATACTGGTGAAGCTGGTGTCCCAGGGTGTGATGTCGCTCGATGATCCCGTCAAGAAATTCGGGGTCAACATTCCCGGCGATGCTGGAATCACCGTCCGGCATCTTGCCAACATGACTTCAGAGGGGACGCCGGGAAGAAATTTCATTTACAACGGCGATCGTTATGCCCTGCTGCAACAGGTGATTGAATCCGCCACAGGAAAATCGTTTGCATTGCTGCTCAAGGAGCAGATACTCCAGCCGCTGTCACTGTCCCGCACGGCGCCGAACGTTGCAAGCAGCTCGTTCGCAACCACGGGACTCGATCACGATGCATTCCTCGCGAACCTTGCTGTGGGCTACACCGCGAATGGAAGCTCATTCACTCGAACGACATATCCAACTTCGTTCGGAACTGCAGCAGGTTTGATCTCGACCGTCGAAGACATGCTCACTTACGCGATCGCGCTCAACTCCGACCGCCTGCTGAGCGCCGCTGAAAGAACCATGCTGTTTCAGCCGGCAAAGAGTACCAACGGCTCAACTCTGCCTTATGCAATTGGATGGTTCTCCCAGAACATTCGCGGAGTGGAGATTCAGTGGGGATATGGATACTGGATTGCGAACTCATCGCTGATCATCCGGGTTCCATCGAAGCACCGCACGTTCGTCGCCCTGGCGAACTCGGACGGATTGAGCTCCAGGTTCCCACTTGGCAGCGGCGACCTCGAGTCGTCCCCGGTTGCGCGGGAATTTCTCGAGGCTTTCGTTTTCGGAGATGCAATCCTCCAGTAATCCGGCGTTTTTCAAGCCGGTCGCATCGTGGCGGCACTTCGGCATCGTCATCGCAATCATGCTCGTGGTGGCGGTGCAGGGAATCGTTCTGCAATCGAAGCAGAGCGTATCGCGCGCCTCGTCAAATCACATCGTGATTTATGTCTCACTCATAATTGTGGAGTGGGCGCTCGTTTACCTCGTGTGGCGCGGAATCAGAAAGACAAATACAACCCTGCGTGATCTCGTTGGAGGTCGATGGGAGTCTCCACGAGATGTCGTTCGCGACTTCGCGCTCGGCATTTTGTTGTGGGTCGTTTTGATTTCGATCGCAACCGCCTGGAAGTACGCAGCGGGAGGTGGCGGCCTGAGCGAATCCGTTACCGCTGCACTTCCCAGGTCTGGAGCCGAGCGGATGCTGTGGGTGCTTGTGTCGATCTCGGCGGGATTTGCGGAGGAAATAGTCTTTCGGGGATACGTCCAGCGACAACTCGAAGCACTTACCCGCAGTCGATGGACAGCGCTCGGCCTGCAGGCATTACTGTTCGGCGTAACTCACGGTTATCAGGGTGCCGATGCAATGGTGCGCATCAGCGTGCTTGGCCTTGCATTCGGATTGATGGCGGTGTGGCGACGGAGTCTCCGCCCCGGAATAATCGCCCATTCATGGACCGACATGGCGAGCGGACTGTTTTTCATGCGATAAGTGTTATTATCTATTCCCATCCCGAACCGGACTTCATCGATGCGATTCAGTTTCTTGATTGTGACGCTTGTGATTCCTGCGATTGGCGGAGCGCAAAGCACATCGGTCGCGCCGGCTGCGTTTCAAATCGCATCAGCAGTGAGTCCGCTGCCGGAAAATCTTCGCGCTGGCGCGCGCGTGCTCGGATACGATGCAGCGGGGAAGTTCGTCGCTCTGCGGCCTGGCACCAACGACATGACATGTCTCGCGGATGATCCGGCGGGCAAGATGTTTCACGTTGCGTGCTATCACCGATCGCTCGAGCCATTCATGGCGCGCGGGCGCGAGCTGCATGCGCTGAAAAAATCGAAGGAATACATCGACAGTGTGCGCCTGCGGGACGTGAAGACGGGCAGGTATTCAATGCCTTCGAAGTCAGCTGCTCTCTATCAATACTTCGCTCCCCGCGACAGCGTGAACATGGCGACAGGTGTGATCGACGGAGCGCAGTATCTCTATGTCGTCTACACTCCCTACGGGACGTATCGGTCGACAGGAATAGCCGAAACTCCCGTCGACGGAGGTCCATGGATCATGAATCCTGGGAAACCCTGGGCGCATCTCATGATTCAGCCGCAGAAAACCGCGAGGATAACGGTCAAGACGCAGTGATGCGTCTTACAGCGTGAGCTCCCACGTCTGCGACGTGAGGGGCTTGCCCCAATCCGAGTGCTGTTCTTCTTCGATCAACCTGAATCCGGCGGCCTGATAGATCTTTCTGGCTGAGGTCAGGACGTCGTTGGTCCAGAGACGCATGCGCGTGTAACCGGCTTGCTTCGCGAACGCGATACACTCTTCGACGAGACGCTGCCCGAT
>DASROK010000477.1:0-2395 GCA_035646915.1 Gemmatimonadaceae bacterium | reverse complement strand
AAGTGATTCCCACCAGTCCAGATCTTCGCGGAAGCTTCGCGCGATGCGAACCAGCGACGGGTCGAACCACTGACCGCTCTTTTCCCGCGCCATCTTCATCGCGGCAAGCAGCCCGCGCTGCGTGTAGTAAGCGTCGAGCGTCTGCGCGAGAAGAATTATCCGCGAGAAGATCGGGATTTCGTGACCGATCAGCTTGTCCGGAATTCCGGATCCGTCCCAGTGCTCATCGATGTGGCGAATGCCATCGGCGGTCGCCGTGGAAAAACCAATACGCAGTGCGATGCTCGATCCACGCTCGGCCCGGGAAAGGAGTTGGGGCATCGTGCTCGAAGGCTTGGCGCTTCTTCGAAGAAGAGACCCGACTTTGCGAAGTGAGCCTTCACGCACAGACTTGAATGCATTGATCGCTCGAGAAGGCAATTCAACAATACGCTGGCCGTTCGAGTGATTGACGTCGGCGTTCACGACCTCTGCAACGCTGGGCTGCCCGGAGGATCCTGAATCCTTGAGAAGAAGCGCCCCGTAAAGCGCGACGCGATCGAAGGCAGAGAGATCGAGCTCTTCGGCGATGCGCATTCCGATGAGCGTTGTGCGAACGGTGTGACCAACCGACTTGCCCTCGGTAAGGTCGAGTGCGCGCGACATCGCGGCGAGAACTTCCGACAGTGAAACGCGCACAATCGGCGACGCTCCGAGATAGGACGGAGTGTTACCGGAAAGCGATCCGTTCTGTGAAGGCGAAGCTGAAATCAAAGAGGGTCCCAAAAACTTTAGGGCGATCAGATTGTGGGAATACCGTGCTCCCACTCAAAGACGCGCAATCTCGGATTGCGTTACGCAGCTCGTTACACGGTTTCGGGGGCCCGGTGAGCGCGTCCGGGAACAGGGCGATAGCGCAATGCCTCAGCCACGTGGCGACCCTGCACCGATTCTTCCTCTTCGATATCGGCAATGGTCCGCGCAACCTTGAGCACGCGATGATACGCGCGAGCAGAGAGTGAAAGCGTCGATGCCGCGGATTGCAGAAGCGCGCGTGCCGATGAGTCGATGCAGCCATGCGAGTCCATCCAGCGGCCCGGTGCATGGGCGTTACATGACACTCCCCGCACACGGGCAAAACGCACTGCCTGCCTTTCACGAGCGCGGCAGACTCTCATTCGAATGTCGCGAGTTGACTCGCCCACATTTTCCGCGGTGAGCTCCGAGATCGGAACGGCGCCGGCGGTGACGTGCATGTCGATGCGATCAGCGAGTGGGCCCGAAATTCTGCGTGCGTAGCGGTCGATCTCGGAAGGAGCGCATTGACATTTCCCCGAAGGATCACCCAGCCGTCCGCACGGGCATGGATTGGTGGCTCCGATGAGAGTGAAGCGCGCAGGGTATCGCACCGACATAGCCGCGCGCGAAATGACAACTTGACCATCTTCCATAGGTTGGCGCATCCCCTCGAGAACGGAACGTGGAAACTCGAGCATCTCGTCGAGGAAGAGCACGCCATTGTGCGCAAGAGAAACTTCTCCGGGTCGAGGCGAACTGCCGCCACCAATCAGGCCGGCGCTCGAGATCGAATGGTGAGGAGCGCGGAATGGGCGCTCGCAAGTTGCGAGAGCCGAATCGGTGAGAGTGCCGGCAACGGAATGAATCGCGATGACCTCGAGCGCCTCCTCTTCGTTGAGCTCTGGAAGAATTCCGGGAAGTCTTCGCGCCAGCATGGTCTTTCCGGCGCCTGGAGGTCCAATCATCAGGACGTTATGAGCGCCAGCGGCGGCGACTTCGAGCGCACGCTTCGCGCTTTCCTGCGCGACGACATCGGAGAAGTCCGGCAGCTCCCGTTTCGGTCGAAGAACATCTGCCCGTGATGCAAATGAAAGTCGGTTTTCGCGCATGCCTCCAATCAAAAGACCGAGGTCAACCGGAGAGGAGATGCGGACGCGGCTTACGTGCTGAGCCTCTTCGACATTTGCGGGCGGAATAATGAGAGCGTCGACATCGGGTTGATTCGCGGCATGGCGCGCGATTGGCAAGGCGCCGCGGATACTCCGCATTGCTCCATCGAGGCCCAGCTCACCCGCGAACATCCTCCTTTCAATAGTAGCAGCGTCCAGCTGGCCAGTCGCGACCAGAATCCCGAGAGCGATTGGCAGATCGAATGCGGTGCCGTCCTTGCGGCGGTCGGCCGGAGCGAGATTAACGGTGATCCGGCGAGGCGGCAGCTTGAAACCGGAGTTCACGAGCGCAGCTCCAACGCGCTCCCTGCTCTCCTTGACCGCACCGACTGGCAGGCCCACCATCGTCCACTGCGGGAGACCGGGCGCAGCGTCGACCTCGACGAACACGTCGTACGCCTCGATCCCGACAATGGCAGCAGAGCGCACGGTGGCGAGCATCGCAGAAC
>DASROK010000476.1:0-3963 GCA_035646915.1 Gemmatimonadaceae bacterium | reverse complement strand
CAATGGGGAAACATCACCGCTGGCCTGGAGCTGATCCGAAGAACGGACAGCGGCGATTGTCATGCACTCACGTTCCCGCTGCTGACAAATGCGTCAGGCGCAAAGTTCGGGAAGACTGAATCAGGAAATGTCTGGCTCGATCCAGAGCGAACGTCTCCGTACAAGTTCTACCAGTTCTGGATCAACACTGACGACCGCGACGCTGTTCGCAATCTGCGCTACTTCACGATGTTGTCGAAGCCTGAGATTGAAGCGATCGAGAACGACATGGGCGAGCGGCCGCAGGATCGAAGCGCGCAGGTTGCGCTCGCCCGCGAAGTTACGGCGCGTGTTCACGGGGCTGACGCAGCGCGAATCGCCGAGGACGTCTCACGTCTCCTCTTCGCGAAGGGTGATCCTGCGTCCCTTTCGGAGGAAGCATTCGACGCGCTTGCTCGAGAGGTTCCGTTCGCGGAATTGCCCGAGCTTACGAACGTCATCGACGGACTCGTTTCACTAGAGCTGGCATCGTCGAAGAGCGCCGCACGGAGGCTTGTCGAGCAGGGGGGAGTGTCAGTCAACGGACAGCGGGTCACCGATTCCCCCGGAGACCCGCTTCGTGGACGCTATTACCTGATTCGAAAAGGAGCGAGAGACTACGGTCTCATCCGGCTCCGGCAATCCTGAAGACGAATCCCGATTCAGAGAGGATGTAAAGCTCGCCCGCCGCATCCTCTCCGAATGAAACAACGTGACCGAGATTGCTCGATGGAATCCAGTCGCGCTTGTCTGTAACCGCTCCATTCTGAATGCGGAAGCTCTTGAGCCATCCTGCGCAGTAATCGGAATAGAAGTAATGACCTGCGATCGATGGAACGCGACGCCCGCGATAAACAAACCCGCCTGTTACCGAGCACGCGCCGCCGGAATGGTTGAACACAAGCTTCGGCATCGTTAACCCGGAGCGATTACAGCCATCGCCGCGGTAGCACCGGTCGCCTTCCATGATGTTCCACCCGTAATTCAATCCCGCGGCACCCGCAGGCTCGACGTCGATCTCTTCGATCTCGTTCTGGCCAACGTCTGCGATGTACAAGAGGTTCGTCGCACGATCGAACGCGAACCTCCACGGATTGCGCATTCCGGTCGCCCATATCTCAGCCTTTGCGTCAGTCGCTCCACGAAATGGATTTCCATCTGGAATCGAGTACGGCTCGACTCTGCTGACGTTGAGCCGGAGGATCTTGCCAAGCAGCGCATTCCTGTTCTGCCCATTGCGGTGGGGATCCCCGCCGGATCCTCCATCGCCCATACCTATATAAAGCATTCCATCCGGGCCGAACATCACGAGGCCGCCGTTGTGATTTGCGTACGGCTGGTCGATCGCGATCACGAGCTTCGACGACGATTCGTCGGCCATATCGGGATTCGAGCTCACCTTGAACCGCTCAACGCGCGTGTCGCCGGACTTGTCGGTGAAGTTCACGAAGAACTCACCGTTGCTTCGATAGTCGGGGTGGAACGCCATGCTCAGCAGTCCCTGTTCCCCTCCCGATTTCACGCGCTCCGAAATGTCGAGAAATGGCCGCGACAGCTTCGCGCCGTTCTTCACGATCTGAATCCGGCCGGCTTGCTCGACGACGAACAATCTCGGATCGGCCGCCGGTGCGGTGAGATAAACAGGACTTCTGAATTCACCGACTCTCTCGAGTCGAATCGCATACGACCCCGAGCGTTGAGTTCCAGCCTCTGGTCTCGCCTGCGAATCGCCGCACGCGAACAGAATGATGGCAATGAGAAGTTTTGTCATGTTCCTTTGATGCCGCTCACCCTGGCAACGTTGAAAAAACAATTCAACACGGAGGCACGCAGCATCCACGGAGAACTACAGGGGTTTTTTGTGAGTTGGTGAGATAACGAGAAATACGCGTCGTTCTGGTTTAAAAAAAACACACAGAAAAAATGGGTTTCTCATCAACTCAATAACTCACAAAAAATCCCTGTAGTTCTCCGTGGATGCTTCGGATTCTCCGTGTCCTCCGTGTAAAGGTTGTTGTGCTGTCAAGCTGACGACTACTTGCGAGGAAGCCGATAATGCCTCTTGGGATCGAGTGCATCTCGAAGTGCATCACCCAGAAGATTGAAGCCTAAAACAGCTGCTCCAATCGCCATTCCGGGAAACACCGAAGTCCAGGGCGCGCGCCTCAGCTGATCCAGATCGCGTCCATCGGCAATCATCGAACCCCAGCTTGGCGTCGGTGGTGGAACTCCCAGGCCGAGGAATGACAGCGCAGCCTCCGCCATGATTGCACCCGCAACACCAAGAGTCGCAGCAATCACAACCGGAGCAATCACGTTGGGCAGAACGTGCTGAAGCATCACACGAATGTCCTTTGCGCCGAGCGCTCGTATTGCCTGCACGTACTCGAGCTGCCTCACGACAAGAACCTGTCCGCGAACAAGGCGCGCCATCCCCGCCCATCCGACAACTCCGATCGTTGCGAACACCACTCCCATCGATGGCTGAAACGCTGCAACCATTGCGATGAGAAGAAGAAGTGTCGGAAATGCGAGTGTCACATCAGCCAGTCGCATCACCAGCTCATCAACCCAGCGGCCGTAGTATCCAGCAAGAAGTCCAAGCGTGACGCCGAGCAGAAGCGCAATTCCCTGCGATATCAATCCAACTGTCAGTGATACGCGCGCGCCGAACACCAGGCGCGACCAGATGTCGCGGCCCTGCACGTCCGTACCGAGCCAGTGTGACGCGGAAGGCTTCTGGAGATAGTGTGTGAGATCGATCTTCAGCGGATCGCCGGCAATCCACGGCGCTGCAATCGCAGCGAGCGCCATCAGCACGATCACAGCGATTCCAAATCGCGCGCGATTGTCGCTGAGCAGTCTTCCTCGCTGCGCCTTATCGAGCATCGATGGTCATCGAGAGGGAGTCCACAGCGATGGATCCTTCAAGGCAGGATCGCGCAGCTCAACCGGAGTTCCTTCCGGCTGCCGCCGCCATCGGCGATGCTGCCAGAAGTACTGTTCCGGATATTGTCTCACCCACTTCTCGAGAATCTGGCTGTACTTCGCGACCATGGTGTCGACGTCCCTTTCCTTGTCGCCTGTTCGTTCTGTCACTATCGGCTCGAATACCGCCCGGAATTTACCGTTCGGCTGCCGAAGCGCGTCCATGAAGCAGACAGGCACTTCGAATCGCAAGGCGAATACCGCAAATCCCCGCGGTGTCTTGGCCGGCCGCCCGAAAAACGGGACAAATGACGAGGCCAGGCCGAGCACTCCCTGGTCTGCGAGGAGACATACGAATCGGCCAGTGCGCAGTGATTTCGTCATCGACCTCACCGCATTCGCATCGTGTACCACCTCCAGTCCGAGCTTCTTGCGGTTTGCGTTCAGGTAGTCCTCGAACAGCGTATTGTCCATTCCTCTGACAATCACCTGAGGCTCGAGGCCTTTCGCAGCGAGGAACGCACCCAGTATTTCCCAGTTTCCGTGATGCGCTGCAACTCCAATCGCTGCACTTCCCCCCGAAGTTGCGCTCTCGATGTGTTCCCACCCATCGACTTGTTCGACGAGATCGAGAACGTGCTTCGATCCTTTTTTCGCGAGGAGGCCGGCCTCAACGGCATTCCGGCCAAGATGGCGATATGAAGCTCTTGCAATGCGGGTTACTTCTTCTGCTGTTTTTTCAGGAAACGCTGCCGCGATCTGTTTTTCCACCACGTCGCGACGAATGCCGAGCGGACGATAGCCAAGCTCGCCGAGTCTTTCGCCGATGCCACAGGCTGTATCCCAGTCGAGTCGCTCGAGCGCAGCAAACATGGCTCGCATCGAGTTGAGCTCGACCCGGTGCTGGAACGTAGGCGGCCGCTGTCGGCGAAGCTCGTAGTCGTTCAACGAATTTTCCCGCGAGTCACTGAGAGCGTAAAATCGCGAGTGTCGCGCGCCACTCGATCCCAGTTATAG
>DASROK010000475.1:0-3564 GCA_035646915.1 Gemmatimonadaceae bacterium | reverse complement strand
AGATATTTGTGCAGCCGTTCCCGGGTCCTGGTGGACGCGTCCAGGTATCGAGCAGGGGTGGAGAGGAGCCAGTGTGGTCACGGGATGGTTCGCGCATTTTCTATCGTGACGGTCGCAACATCGTGGCCGCGACTATCCGCGCGACTCCGGAGTTCGAGGTTACCGGCCGGCAGGAATTGTTTCCCGATGTGTTCGTGAAGCGAAATCTTCCGCATGCCAATTACGATGTGTCACCGGATGGATCGTCATTCCTGTTTTTGCGGGAGACGTCGGATAAGGAAGCGGTGGTGATTTACAACTGGCTTCCAGAAGTGCGGTCGCACTTGAAGGAATCGCGCGAGGGGTCGAGGAACTGAGCTTAGAAAAAGAGGAGCGCTCACTTCGGTGGAACGGAGGCGAGGCTGCTCTTAATTAAGGAAAAGGCCTTATCCTTAATTAAGCCGTCGCCTTGATTCCTGACCTTTACTAATTCCCCGGCACCGTTAGTCCGAAAACGTTCTCTTCATACCCGATTCGGAGACGATTTAAAAGTCCAGTCCGTCGACTGCCCATCTACAATCAAGGATTGTTTGGACGTACCTTCGCAAGTTTGATGAAATCGCCCTCGCACCCAATACCGAGGTAGTGGTTCCGCATCGTCCGGATCGTCTCCCGATCGAGAGACGAGGAGTGCGCCGCGCGATTCCGCACTTCGGCAAGATCCTTCAGGATTGCCGGCAGGCTGGAGGTGAACCACTCCCCGCCTGAGATGAACTGACGCTTGAGCTCTGAGTTCACCGTATCCATCTCGCCAAGAATCAAAGTAAGCGTACCGAGTGAGTATGGACCGGCTTTGGCGAGGTCGGTGCTTCGGCCATCGAGATTGACCGTACGGTCGAGAGTCTTCAGTCTCGCTATCGCCTGCTTGAGAAGAATGTTGACCTGAACCTCGAATGCTTTGGCGAAGTCGATCAGAACCGATGAGAAGTCGAATGCGACATCGTTCCTATGATCCCGATAGAGCTTCTCGGCCGTAGCAATGAAAGTCCTGGTACCCGGATCGAGCCGCGCCCAGTTGTCTTCCCCGAAGCAATGCTCGCGCAGCTCACGCTCCGTCGATCCAATTCCACTGTACTCACCATCAAACTCAACCCAGTATTTCCCGTCGGTAAGCTGATTGCGCACGTCCGGCTCGAAATACCTCGCACCATCAGGCCGGGTGACGATCAGCGGAAGATTCACCATCCCGCCGTAGATCGAGACAGGCATGTCGTGATACGCGGTGTTGCGCAGCTTCTTCAGCTCATCGACAACCGCGAGCGTATCGTCCGACACGAGACGCCGGATATCCCACAGCATGAACCAGCAGTCGCAATGGATTTCGTCGTTGCGATATACCTGAGGAATGTGAGGCAGCTCATCGTCATCGCCGCGGACATCGTCGTCGGTGATCTGTCCTACATGCGCTACGTACAACGATCGATAATCCGTGAGATAGAGCTGGACCTCACGCTGTGCGGCACCCTCGGCCTCACCTAACTCCTTCTCGAGCGAAAGAATCTCGTCGATGTGAGGCAATCGTTCCTGCCTGCGCGCCGACCTGATCTTTCCCCACCACACGTACACGCTCTCCTCATCGAGCTGCTCCGCCCGGTGACGCTCGGCCTTCTCGCGCAATAGAAGGATGTGCGACTCCATCACGTCCGTTCCGTATGATGGATTCCATACTCCTACCAGATGTCGTGTCTTGGCGTCGTCCATTATAGTGACTGCATCGCCTTGAGTCGCTTTACAATCTCACTCCTGAGCGCAGGCGGCTCGATGACTTCCGCGTCTGGCCCGTACTGAAGAACGTGTCTCAGTCCCCAGTTGGCATCGGCGAGCGGATGCTCCAGCGTCAGCGATCCATCGGCATCCGGCGAAACACCCTCACGCTCGGCTATCCATCGCGCGATCCGCGGTGAGTACTTCACCCTCATGCCGGTTGCTGGAATCTCCGCCTTGAGTCCCTTACCACTCTGAAGTGTCTCAGTAACCGAGAAGTCGGACGGGATCTCATAAACGTCCGCGAGAATCTCAGCCTCTTCAACTCTATCCATGCGGAAGACTCTGAGGTCTTCACTCAGCTCGCACCATGCGACCGCGTACCACATCCCGCTCGCTGGCATAATCGAATAAAGCCGTACGATGCGTAACGATGCTTCATTCGATCCGCTGCGACGGTACTTAATGCGCGCCTTTCGTCTGTCACGCAGCCCTCTTCTCAAATCATTCAAAAATGGCAACCCTTCAGTGGGAGCAATCTCCGCGTGACGCATCGGGCGTTGATCGATATCAATTGGCATGCTCGCGATGACTTTGCGTAGACGTTCCCTTGTGCGCTCTATCGCGGCAGTTTCATCAGGCGGCCGTTCCGCTTGAAGAATTGCGAGCCCCAGCTCGAGTGCGCAAAGTTCCTGAACAGTGAGCCCCATCGGCCTGAGGAAATGATCCGACGCAACTTCGACCGTGTCGGGCCCAAGGAATATCTGCACTCCTTCGACAAATCCTCCCGGAGCGGTGTATCGATCGGCGATCGATCGCAGATCCGAGAGCAACGTGTTTTTCGAAACGCCGGCACGTTCTGCAATGTCCTCGAGATCGTGTTCCTGACCATCAGCAATCTCGGGAATGATTCGCAGAATCCGGCGAAGCTGTTGAGCAGCAGTATCAGGCATTCCCTTCCCCGTACATCTCGCTCGTCTCGCGCGCTTGCCTGCTGAATTCATCTACGAGCTGTGATGGCGAGACAGGAATTGCTTCTCCACCAAACGAGAGAAGCCAGCGCGCGAATGCATCGAGGCGATTGATGCGGAATTTGCGGCGATCGCGTGCGCCGTGGACTGATACGCCGAGTCGTGCGGCTGCTTTCGATGCGCCGGTGGCTCCGGAGAATTCGACGATTGCTTCGTTCGCATCACCTTCGCCAAGCTCCCACGGTTTTTTGGACTGCGCGTGTTTGCGCAGGTTGAAGCTTTCGGGAATGTCATGGTCGGCGGTTTGAGCCTTCGCCGTATTTACGACAACATTGTGCATGCGGCTCAACCTGAAATTGCGCATCCCATTCTTGCCGATATCGCGCGCAGCGAGATACCAGTGCGAGCTGAGGAAGAAGAGACCATACGGCTCGACGGTTCTTGTGCCTGTCGAGTCAGAAGACATTGTGTGGTATTCGAACGTGATTCGTTTGCGGCGCGTGAGCGCATCGTTCAGGACGGCAAATACATCATGCGGTGCTTCCGGAATGCGCTCGGCGACGTAGGTCCTTTGAGGTGACTCGAGCGTGGCCGAATCAGGAATGGGAAGATCGAACGAGAGCTTTCTGATTGCGGAATCCGCATCGTCGCCGAGTACAGGGTCGCCGAGTGCGCGGATGCGTTGCGCGGCCTGTGCGATGATCGTGAGTTCGTCGGGTTCGAAGACCAGTGATGCCAGCGCCTGGTATCCGAACCGCTTTGGCTTCCTCGGCTTCGATGCGGGTTTTCCACCAGTAGCAGCCAGCGAGAGATACGGAAGGTAGAACGCCTTGCGATCGAGCCGATAACC
>DASROK010000474.1:0-3321 GCA_035646915.1 Gemmatimonadaceae bacterium | reverse complement strand
CGGTGGGCTTGTCTCCGCTGCGGGCACGACCTTCTCGACGCAGGGGGGCGCGGTGAGCGTCACTGCTCCCGCAGGCGCAGTGACGCAGACGTCGAGCGTCACAGTCGGACCCGCTGCAAATGCTCCGGCTAATGTCCGTCTTCTTCCTGGAACTGCATTCGATTTCGGCCCGGCATCACTCACTTTCGCGCAGCCGGTCACTATCACGATCAAGTACGACCCGTCGAACGTTGCGGCCGGCAGTCCTGAGAGTGGCCTTCAGCTTTATGAAGCGGTTGCTGGCAAGTGGACCGTGGTCGCCGGCAGCACAGTAAATCTCACAGCGAAAACAGTCTCAGGCGCCGTGTCGCATCTCGGCACGTACTCCGTGATGATGCAGCCCAAGGTTGAAACCGTCACCATCTCGGGTGACCAACCCGCGATCCCGGTTGTCACCACTCGACAGCTCACGGCAACGCTCAAGGACAACGAAGGAACCACTCTCACGCGGCCCGTTGCGTGGAGCAGTTCGGATCCGACGATTCTTTCGGTCGATGCATCGAGCGGTCTCGCGACGGCGAAGGTTCCGGGATCGGTAACGATTACCGCGGCATCCGAAGGGAAATCCGGAACTGCCACCGTGACTGTGATTCCGGGTCCTCCCTCGAAGATCGTCGTTAACGCCGGGAACAATCAGTCCGTTGCAGCCGGAGCTGTGGTCCCTGTTGCGCCTTCAGTAAAAGTCACTGACGCAGGTGACAATCCAATTGCAAACGTTGCTGTCGTATTTGTGGTCGCTTCGGGTGGTGGATCCATCACCGGCGCGAGCGCCACCACAAACGCATCGGGAATTGCGACGCTCGGAAGCTGGACGCTTGGTCCCAACGCGGGACCAAACAGTCTCACAGTTACATCGCCCGCGATCTCAGGTGTCTCGCTGACATTTCTTGCAGCCGGTGGCGCTGGTCCCGCGGCGAATGTCGCGATCTTCTCGGGCAACGGTCAGACAGGCACTGCGGGCGGAAATATTCCGAATCCACCGCAGGTCAAAGTCACCGATGCGAACGGCAATTTCGTTGCGGGGTTCGCAGTTACGTTCACGCCAGGTCCAAACAGCGGAAGCGTTACGGGCGGATCAGTTGTCACCGACGCTTCCGGTATTGCAACCGTTGGAAGCTGGAAGCTCGGCAGCACTCCCGGTGCACAGACGCTGATCGCAGCTGCATCCGGTCTTGCCGGAAGTCCGATCACGATCAACGCTACTGCAGTCGCGCCTGTGCCAGGTGCGATCGCTGTTGCAGGCGGTGACAATCAGACAGCGCGCCCTGGACTCAACGTTCCCACCTCGCCGTCATTCCGTGTAACAGATCCTTCAGGCGTTCCGGTTCCCGGAGTGACAGTGACATTTGTTGTCACTGAAGGCGGAGGAAGCGTGAGCTCACCGACCGCCGTGACGAACACAGATGGAATAGTTCAGGTGACGTGGACGCTCGGCCCGTCACTGGGACCGAACACGCTGCAGGCAAGTATCCCTGGGGGAATTCCCGCCGTGGTGGTGCATGCGACTGCCGCTGCGCCTCCGCCGACAAGGATCGCGATCAATGCGGGCGATGCTCAGTCTGCAAACGCCGGCTCTGCTGTTCCAATCGCTCCGTCGGTCAAAGTCACTGACGCAGATGGAATCGGTGTCGGCGGAGTGAGCGTCACGTTCAGTATTCGCAGTGGTGGCGGCTCGCTTACCGGTGCAAGCGTTGTCACCAATGCGCAGGGAATTGCAACGGTGGGAAGCTGGACGCTGGGACTTGGCGGAAATTCAATCTTTGCATCAGTGCCCGGCCTCGCCGGAGATCCGGTGATCTTCGTTGCGCTGGGCACAGCTGATGTTCAGATCGTGACCTTCGGCGACTCCAACACTGATCTCGGATTTGCGGGAACGAGTTCATCGCCCAGGGCCGGGTCGTACGTATCGAGCACAAACCCCGCGATCAAGCTCGACGCGAATGCTCCGAACGATACGACGCAGCTTGCTGGAAAGATCGAGTCACGGTGGAGAGCAAATCGCAGCACTACGATCAAGGCGGTGAATCACGGAATTTCCGGAACGGGAACCACGGCAGGGCGAAGCATTCTTCTGGCGCCGAGCGCGCTCACGGTAGTCAATGGTGTGACGCGCTTTCGTGGTGAAGTGCTTGGCGATGCGTATCCGTGGAGCGGTGGCGAGCCTGTGAATGCTTTCTATCCGAACGGCGCGATTCTTCGCGTGCAGGCATTCAAGCCGCGCTCGTCAGATTTCGGCTACATCTCGACTGGAACGAATGACCTGGACAGCGCATCGATCTCGACAACGATGATCAGAAACAATCTCGAGATCATGATCGACGAGTGGATATCGCGCGGCCTCGCTCCCAACCGGCTCATGATCACAACGCTCCCGCCGAAGCATGCGGGAGCAGAAAGCTCACGGATTCCTGACCTCAACTCGAAGATTCGCACGCTTGCGCTTGCGAAGGGAATCAGGCTCATCGACATCTCTCAGTTCGTCTCGAACGACGACGGTCTTACGTGGAAGTCTGCGTCGATGCACGTCACCAACGACGAGCTGCATTACTCCGAAAGCGTTCGCGCGTGGATTGCTGATCAGGTTGCGTCGATCATGCTGCAGCTCAATCCTTGAGTGTCAGCCGAGCGCCCATTCGCGGACTGATTCAAGTCTTTGATCTTCGGCGACCAGAAGCCGCTGCGCCGCTTCGACTGAGATTTCCTCGAACGTCACTGTCGCGCCGGGGGTGAGCTGCGCGAGTCTGCCGATGTCCGGGGAGATCACGCCTCCCACAATTCGATAGCCGCCGATTGTCGGTGCATCTGCCATCAGTACGATTGGCTCCCCGCCGGGCGGCAGTTGAATCGTTCCGGGGCAGACGCCAGTGGATGTTATCGATGCGCCGCCAAAGATCATCTGGCCTGCGAGTCGGTAACCCATTCGATCCGATGAAGACGAGACACTGAATTCTGCGCGAGTGATTTCACTTGCGTCGTCGCCGGGTACGATTCGAATTGGCTTGGGCGTGAAGCCGGGACGCAATTGTTCCGGCAGGGCATCGAGTACCTGATGTCGCGTGCGTCTTTCAGCAGCTATCGGAATCTGGTCGCCGGTTTTGAGTCGCCGTCCATCGAATCCACCGAATTCTCCAGGCACGTAAGTACTCCGGCTTTTCATTACGAGTGGCGTGTCAATTCCTCCTGAGAATGCGACATAGAGGAATCGTCCTTTCGTGATGGCTTCGATTGTGACCTTATCGCCGGGCGAAGCAACGTAGACGCTGTAAGGTTTAAGGCTGACAT
>DASROK010000473.1:0-3706 GCA_035646915.1 Gemmatimonadaceae bacterium | reverse complement strand
GTGCGAGAATTTCGCCATCAGATCGCCACTCGAGATCTTTCCCTCGATGAAGTCGCAAACAACCCGAGCTTCATCCATGTTGCGCACCACGAAGTAATGGGCGCCTGGATACTTGGTGGCCTGCGATGCAGTCGCGCGGGTTTCCTCGTGATAGTACTTGCCGTGAATCAGCGAAGTGAACCCGCCCTTCGCGTAACTCTCGACGCGCTTCCATACATTGAGAACAGATCCGCAGGTGGTGTCGACCATTACGCATCCGATTGTTCGGAGCGTCTCGAAATCCTTGATCGTCACACCGAAGGCGGGAAGAATGACGACGTCTTCCGGCCCTACTCCGCTGTAATCGATTCCTTCCGGTCCGATCTGGAGGATCTCGACCCCCATGTCGCGGAGCTTCGTGTTCACATGCGGGTTATGGATGATCTCGCCGGCGAGGAAAACCTTACGTTCGGGGAACTTCCGGCGCGTCTGGTATGCATAGTCCACGGCCCTCTCCACGCCATAGCAGAAGCCGAATTCGCGGGCTAAACGGACGGTTGTGCCCTGCGCCTCGAGGCAGAACTCACGCTCCCGGAGCAGGTCGACCAGCCGCCCGCTATAATCCGAGGCAAGCTCAGCCTGCACTTCGGCCTTCAGGCCGAAGCCCTTCCGGAAATAAACCTCCGGGCCCGCTCCCTGCTTAGTGGACGGGGTAGAAGCAGGCGTCTCTTGAAGGTCCTTTACCGTAGAGTCCGGCATATCACGCAATCTAGCAATGGCAATGGGGTCACGCTTCATCATACCCCGCTGCTGGAAGATCTGACTCCTGAAACGGGGTTGATTCGTCCTCCCGCAATCGCCCGAGGACAGGCGATTGGAGTTGTTGCGCCATCGTATTCGCCGCGGGAAGGTCATCTCTCGCGCGGAGTGAAAGCACTCGAGCGCGCCGGCTATGAAGTGATACTCGATCCCGACATCATGGAGATGCGGCGATTCACTCGCCGGCAGGACGAACGACGCGCCGCAAACTTCATGGGCATGTGGCTCGATCCGCGCATCAAAGCCGTGATCGGTGGAACAGGCGGCTATGGCGCAACGAGAATGATTCCATATCTCGAGCCGGAGATATTCCGCCGCAATCCAAAGATTTTTGTCGGCTACTCCGATATCACTGCGCTTCATCTATGGCTCATGCGTCAGTCGGGATTGCGTGTGTTTCACGGTCCAACCGTGGACGATCTCATTCCCATCGCGCGCGATCCGTCGACAGCGTCACTGCTTACCGCGATAACCACTCCGAGGCCGACTGCGAGATTTGGCCGCGACGTTGCGCGCGCGGTACGGCCGGGACGCGTAACGGGAAGGCTGACAGGCGGGAATCTTTCACTCGTCCAGCAGAGCATCGGCACTTCATACGAAATCGATACGCGAGACGCGATTCTTTTTCTCGAGGAGACTCACGATCCGATGTCGTTTGCCGATGAGCGTCTCGTACACCTTCGCGCTGCAGGTTTGCTTCGTCACGTGAAAGGGGTTGTCTTCGGCAACCTGTCGCTCGACCGCTCGGAAGAAGACGAGTTCGAAGATTTCCTGCTGGACCTGGTTTCGGATCTCGATGTTCCAATCCTGATGGACTTCCCCGCGGGACACGAGGTGCCGAATCTCACGCTCCCGTTTGGAACGGAGGTCGAGCTGGTTGTCGACGAGACTACCGGGTGGCTGTCCTACAAGGACGATGCGCTTTCATCATCGGAGCCGGTGCAAAGTGCAGAGGGCGAAGACGAAGCTGTCGTCGAGACAGCCGAAACAGTTACGCCTTAGGCGAGGTCTTCGACTGCTTCACAGAAAAGATGGATGATCATGAGGTGCACTTCCTGAATGATCGCCGAGTCGGTCGAAGGAACTGCAATTACATGATCTGCTTCTGCGCCGCTCAATCCGTTCGCGCCAGTCAATGCGACAGTGACGGCACCACGCGCGTGAGCAGCGCGCAGCGCGCGATTCACGTTCTCCGATTTTCCGCTTGTCGTAAGCGCGACTGCGACATCGCCTGAACCAGCGAATGCGTCTACCTGGCGCACGAAAACCGATTCATACCCGAAATCGTTGGCAATACAGGTAAGCGTTCCGGAATCGGCGGTTAGACAAATCGCAGGAAACGGCCGTCGATTCTTCCTGAACCTTCCCACCAGCTCTTCGGCGAAATGGCTTGCCTCCGCGGCGGAGCCGCCGTTCCCGAACGTGATGATCTTGCCGCCCTTCCTCAGAGCGTCGACAATGGCTTTCCGCGCAGATGCAACAGGGCCTTCGAGAGCATCGGTGCTCTTTTCGACAATCTCGATGTGTTTTGAAAAATGCTCGCGCAATTGGATGGTCATCGCGGGCGAAATCTACGCTTCCTTCCACCGCGTCGCTGATCGTCCCTGCGTCCGCGATGTTTTCGTTTTCGGTCTGCCAGGTCTCGCGCGCGCTTCTCCCCTTTCGACTCGTACTCTCTCGTGTACGGCGACTCTTCGACTTCGTCGGGCGACCATGGCCTGTCGAGCGCGTCCTGCAGCTCCGACAGAGAATCAGCGCGTATAGCGCCGCGCTGGCCACGGATCACGACAAACCTGAGCGGCCTGTCGAGCTGAGGCAGCTCTGCCTCGGTGACATTCCGCGCGAGCTTTTCCGGAAGACGAAGCCTCGCGACACCGGTGAGCTCGCCGTCCTTATCTTCGACATCATATTCGATGTCAATTTCGCGGTCGCGAATGACGGCGGTTTCGGGAAGATTGGCATATCTATGCCGCACCTCCCGCGGAACGATTTCATCCGCATCCAGAACAAAGCGGCCATTCCGGAAATCCGTCATCGACGATATGCCGCCGAGCCGGTCGTAATACCATTCGGTGAGATCGGAAAGCCGGAATCGCGGAGTTACTCCTCCCGATTTTCTCCACGTCTCACGAATTCGGTCGACAGACACGCGATTGCGCTTCACTGATGTATGACGCGCCTGACCCTTCGCCATCGCATCAGCAAGAGCATGTCGCGCGCGGTCGGCAAGCTCTTCCGGAAATTCCTCTATCACTTCCACTTCGCGCTCGAGCTCGAATCCGAAATATTCGAGCGTGCGCCGCAGGAGAAGCTGTCCGCCTTTTTGTTTCGGATCGTAGGCCACATCGGACACACCTCGCGTCGCATAACGACGAATGAGGTGCATCGGAATCTGCGTTCCTTCTATTCCCGCTCGTGCATTCCCTGACCTGTCGGAGAAATACCGCAGCTCACCGGCAATTGCGCCCCAGCTTCCGCACACGCTGGTCTTCGACACTCGTGCCTCATTCCCGTCGGCCGTCTCTTCGTCGATCACGAGGTCGAGTGGCATGTATCGCGCGAGCAGCGCTGTGAATTTCTTGAGCGTGTGGTCGCGAGCCATCGGCAATTTTTCGGGAAGCGGAAGACCAACGCCGCGATAAACGCTCGCCATTCCCAGAGCAGCGTCTTCTATTGCCTTGACCAGCACACCTCGATGCTCGGCCCACCCTTCGATCTCTTCACCGAAGAGATGACGAGGCAGCCCATAGACTTCACCCATGTACCCGCAGCGCGCATACGCTTCCGCGTAAAGATTGTATGCGGTGAGATGATCGCTTCCCGCAACGAGAATTCCGTGCAGGTCGCGCTCCTCGCGCGTCATACGATGCAGCGACTCGAGGGAGCTGATCACCGCGAGATACGGAAC
>DASROK010000472.1:0-98494 GCA_035646915.1 Gemmatimonadaceae bacterium | reverse complement strand
AGTTTCCCAAGTGTGAATGCTTCGTTGCTGCTGCAACGACCGTTCCCGGCGGAAGACGTGGGATTCCCTTCGAGGGGCCGATGGGTATCTAGTCGCCGAGGCTGATGCCCGTCATGCGGGCCGCCATCACTACGTCATGGGATGGATCGACGCGTTTTTCTTCCCTGATAACGTCTTCTATGGGGATCGTGACGAGATGTGGCGATTGCAGTGCCACCATCTCGCCCCATCGCTCATTCTGGATCGCCGTCACTGCGGCAGCGCCGAATCGCGCTGCGAGAAGCCTGTCGTAACCCGTCGGCATTCCGCCGCGCTGCAGATGTCCGAGTACAAGCAGCCGGCATTCCTTGCCGGTGCCCTGTTGTATGTCGTTGACCAGCTGCTCTGCAACCGACCCTGCGCGAATTGCACGATGCTGCATGGTGTGCGGCGAGTGGCCCAATGCTTCGGTTTTCGAGTACGCACCCTCTGCCGCCACTACAATCGAAAAATTGTGGCCAGCTTTGTCACGCGCGAGGATCTTCTCGCAAACCTTGTCGATGTCGTACGGGATCTCGGGAATGAGAATCACATCGGCCGTCGCAGCGAGCCCTGCGTGGAGCGCAATGAATCCAGCGTTTCGCCCCATCACTTCCATCACGATCACTCTGTCGTGGCTCTCTGCAGTTGTATGCAGCTTGTCGAGTGCTTCGATTGCAGTGTTGACGGCAGTGTCGAAGCCGAAAGTCGAAACGGTGCCACTCACATCATTGTCGATTGTCTTCGGCACTCCGACAATTTTAAGGCCACGCCGCACGAGTTGCAGTGCAATCCCCAGCGTTCCGTCTCCTCCGATCGCAATGAGCGCATCGATGCCAAGCTTCTTCACGTTCTCGATGAGCTCGTCGGAACAGTCCTTTTCAACGACCGTTCCATCTTCACCGCGTACGGGGAAACACAGCGGATTTCCTCTGTTTGTCGTACGCAGGATTGTGCCGCCAAGGTGTGCGATGCCGCTCACAGTCGAGCGGTTCATCGGCATTATGTCGGGCTCTCCGAGAAGTCCTGCAAAGCCGTGGCGTATTCCCACGACTTCCCATCCGCGATTCATCGCAGATAGCACCGCGGTTCTGATCACCGCGTTCAGTCCGGGAGCGTCGCCGCCGCCGGTGAGCAAGCCGATCTTCATTGCTTGATGGCCAGGGACGGAATCGAACCGCCGACACGCGGATTTTCAGTCCGCTGCTCTACCAACTGAGCTACCTGGCCCTGCTTGAGGTCGCAATGTAATTCTGCACCAGTAACGCTGGAACCCCTCGTCACCGCTACCACCTGATACCCGGTATGAGTCGTGCGATTGCAGCGCGCAACTCTTTACCTTTATTACGGAGTATCGATGAGCAAGCTGTTGCGTGGGGTTGCCGCTGGTTACGGAGCCCGAAAACTGACGGGCGGCTGCGGCTGCATGGGCATCATTGTCTTCATCATCCTGTGGTACATCCTCGGCCACTTTGGAATCTTCAAGTAATCGCATCCTCTACTTACAAACTGAATGGACTGGATAACCGACCCTCAGGCCTGGATTGCATTCGTCACTCTCACGGCACTCGAGATCGTACTTGGCGTTGACAATGTCGTATTCATTTCCATTCTGGCCGGAAAGCTTCCGGTCGAACAGCGTGAGAAAGCCCGGCGTCTTGGGCTCGGGCTCGCGATGTTCGTTCGGATTCTGCTTCTTCTGTCGATTGCATGGGTCGTCAAGCTGACGTCACCTTTGTTCAGCGTATTGACACAGGAGATCTCCGGACGCGACCTGATCCTCCTTCTTGGCGGATTGTTCCTGCTTGCAAAAAGCACTCACGAAATGCACAGCCAGCTCGAGGGTGAGGAAGGTCACTCATCCAGCCGGGTCGCAGCATCGTTTGCGTCCGTGATCATCCAGATACTTCTGCTCGACATCATCTTCTCACTCGATTCCGTCATCACTGCCGTTGGAATGGCTGACGACGTTGGCGTGATGATCTCCGCTGTCGTCGTCGCTGTCGCATTCATGCTTGTATTTGCGGGAACAGTCAGCCGCTTTGTCGACAAGCACCCCACTGTCAAGATGCTCGCACTTTCATTCCTGCTGATGATCGGTGTGAGTCTCGTGGCGGAAGCTCTCGATTTCCACATCCCCAAGGGCTACATCTACTTCGCGATGGCGTTCTCGCTCTTCGTGGAGGTGCTCAACAACAAGATCAGGAAATCACGCGAGGCGCCAGTCCATCTCCACTCGGCATACACCGAGAACGGAAGTCAATAAATGCTGAGTGCTGATGTCAGCATTCAGTATTCTCGTCGCTTTCCTGTCTCAATAGTGATGATCGACTTGATCCCGCCACGTAAGTTGAAATCTCCAACGACCTTCATCCATTTCGGCTTCACTGTGGCTGCGAGATCATCGGAAATTCTGTTGACAGCTCGCTCGTAAAAGATTCCGTCATTGCGAAAGCTCCACAGATAGAGCTTGAGGCTTTTGAGCTCCAGGCAAAGCTCGCCGGGATTGTACGTGATGCGGATGATTCCAAAATCCGGCGCACCGCCCTTCAGCAACGCGAGTTCTTCTGCATCACTCTCGATTCCACCAAGCGGGCAGAGTGAAGTGAACTCATGACAGTCCATGTGAATTTCGTAATCGCGATCCGGATATGGGTTCGCGAATATCTCGAGCAGCTCTGGCTTTGGCATCGAGGGAGAATCTAACTCTCTCGGGTCATCGCTACTTCTCGTTATCCCTCAGTTTGCGGGACATTTCCTCGAGAACCCGCAGCTCTTCAGTCGTCAGACTTTCGATCCCGTGCTTTGAGATCTTGTCCAGAACCATATTGAGTCGCTCGGCTGATTGAGTGCCCGGATCGTTCTCGGTTCGCCGAACGACTGCATGTCGTGCCGGCTTTGCAGCGATGGCATTGCTCTTGGCAACCACTTCGTCGATGCCATCCGCTCTCTCGCCACGATCGCGATTCCGCGGGCGAACTCGAGGAACTGCACGGAAACCGTCTTCGGGTTCATCCGGAGTTGGTGAGACCCAGCGCCTGAAGTTGTCCAGCCCGCCGAAAGCAGACACACGGAGGTACACCCACCCGAACGCGAGTCCTCCGATGTGCGCGAACCACGCGATGCCGCTTCCGCCTCGAATCGACGAGACTCCCATGGCAAGATTGATCACCGCGAGCCACACAACCAGCCAGCGCGTCTTCATCGGAATTACGCCGAAGATGTAGACCTCATCGTCGGGCCAGCGAAGAGCGTAGGCGAGAAGTACTCCCATGATCGCTGCAGAAGCGCCGACAAGCTCCGCACTTCCATCGAGCAGCATGTGCGCAATTCCGCCACCGATGCCACACCACAGATAGAAATAGAGAAATGCGCGGGCACCCCACACCTGTTCGATGCGGGGGCCGAACATCCACAGCGACAGCATGTTGAACGCGAGATGCCAGAGCCCGCCGTGTACGAACATGTACGTCGCAATTGTCCACCACGTCCCCGGGAAACGCACGGGATCGAGCCCAAGTGCGCCAAATACATTGTCGGCGCCGACGAGTGTGACCTGCAGGAAGTACACACCGACATTCGCCGCGATCAGCCATTGAACGGCCGGCGTTACTTTGGGTTGCGAAGGCGATTCGTACGATGTGTCCGGCATTATCGAATCCTGCGTGCTTCTAGTGTCTTCTGCTAACTCTTGTCTGTTACCCCGGATTTCGCAATACGCTCACAGAGTTCCGGAAAAGAAATCCCTGCTGCAGCTGCTCCCTGAGGGATGAGACTCAGCTCCGTCATACCCGGAAGTGTATTGGCTTCAAGGCAATAAAACTGTCCGTCGCTTTTCCCATCATCGGACTCTTGTAGCCGAAAATCAATGCGCGCGTACCCTTTGAGCTTGAGCGACTTGAATGCAGCAACTGCCTGCTGCTGCACCGTTGCCGTTTCACTGGCCGAGAGTTTCGCAGGAAATTCTTCCGACGCCATGCCAGCAGTGTACTTGCATTCGTAATCGTAGATCTCGTGCAGCGGCTTGATCTCTCCCACAGGAAGAGCCTCGCTCTCGAGAATTCCCACCGTCAGCTCGCGCCCTGGAACGAATTTCTCGATCATCACTTCGTCATCATAGCGCCATGCTTCTTCAATCGCCGCCTGAAGCTGATCACGCTGTTTGACCACAGTCAGCCCCACTGTCGAGCCTTGCTTCGATGGTTTCACTACGACGGGAAAGCCCAGTTGGTTTTCGACGTCACTGACTGAAGCAGGCGCCATCATCCAGTCAGCGGTCTGAACCCCTGCTGCACGAAAGAGCTTTTTCGAAAGATCCTTGTCCATCGCCAGGGCGCTCGATAGATGTCCGCTGCCGGTATACCGGACATGTGCCATGTCGAGGAGCGCCTGCAGCGTGCCGTCTTCGCCCATTCCTCCATGGAGCGCAAGAAAAACAACGTCGGCATTCGCGATTTCAGGAAGTGCCTGAAGCCCTGGAAGAAAAGCGCCACCTGTTGTCTTGGCGAGTGCTTCGAGCGAGGGAGGCTCTGTTCCAACAGCGCTCATTGCGAGACGCTGCTGCTCTTCCATGCTTATCGGTCCTCTCGAAGGATCGAACGCAATGACCTCATGCTCGCGTGACCTGAGCGCCAGCACGATCCGAATTCCCGAGGCGAGCGACACATTCCGCTCCGCCGACTCTCCACCCATCAGCACCGTGATCTTCAAGCTTCTTCCCTACCGGCTCATCATGTAATGCAGCATGTCTGAACGAGTGACTATCCCTTCGATGTTTCCGTCACGTCGCACGAGTACAGCCGGACTCGATTTCGAGAGAAGCTTTACGACGCTCTCGATAGGCTGATCGGCAGCAATCATCGGGAATGGCGAATCCATCACCTCGCTCACCGTCGCGTCGAGCAGCTTGGGATTCTCGAGACTCTTCTGAGACAATGATGCATCGATGACCGACCCGACGCAGTTGTCACCCTCCATCACAGGAAGCTGCGAGATGTCATGGAGGCTCATGAGGCCGAGCGCCTGACGGACCGGTGCTCCGGGCGTAGTGCTGACGACCGATGGAGCTTCTCCATGCTTGAGACCGAGCACCTGCATCAGGGTGACCTTACCCGTGTCGAGCATCTGATTTTCGCGCATCCATTCGTCGTTGTAGACCTTCGACAGGTAGCGCTCGCCTGTGTCGCAAAGAATGGTAACGACAAACGCATCGGGATCGTTGAGCTCGCGCGCGACTCTCAGTGCAACATGTGCGATCAATCCTGATGACCCGCCCACGAACAGCCCTTCTTCACGAGTGAGGCGACGCGCCATTGCAAAGGAATCCTTGTCACTCACTGTCTCGAACTCGTCGATCACGCCCATGTCGAGCGTTCCAGGAATTTTATCCTGGCCAATTCCTTCCACTTTATACGGGATACCCTGCAGAACTTCTTTCCCGTCGCTCTTCCAGTAGCTGGCCAGAATGGATCCCGTTGGATCGCCGGCGATCACGCGAATCTTTGGATTCTTTTCTTTTAGATAACGGCCAACTCCGGTGATGGTGCCGCCAGTTCCTGCAGCTGCGACGAAGTGAGTGATGCGCCCTTCTGTCTGATCCCAGAGCTCGGGCCCGGTCAGCTCATAGTGCGCACGCGGATTCGCATCGTTGTAAAACTGATCTGCGAGAACCGCGTTCGGAGTTTCTTTCGCGATTCGTTTCGCCATCATCACGTAACTGTCGGGATGGTCAGGCGGCACTGCTGTTGGAGTGACGATGACTTCCGCGCCGAATGCCTTCAGCAGCCGCACCTTTTCCTGCGACATTTTGTCCGGCATTGTGAAGATGCACTTATAACCGCGGATTGCCGCTGCAATTGCGAGAGCGGTTCCAGTGTTACCGCTGGTGCCTTCGACAATCGTTCCACCGGGCTTGAGCTTTCCTTCACGAACGGCTTTGTCGATGATCGGCATCGCAATCCGGTCCTTTACGGAACCGCCCGGATTGAAGAACTCGGCTTTTGCGTAGACTGGAGTCTGGGTTCCGCGCGTCACGGAATTCAACCGGATGAGAGGCGTCCACCCGATTGTCTCCAGAACGTTCTCGTAGGGACGCTGGTTCCGCTCGGCAGCCATCAGCGGCTCGGGCTGGAGGACTGCGCTCCTGTATCGGCTTTCTTCAGAACCGTATCTCCGGGAAGTGGCGGTGCTTCCGGATGCCTGAAGTAGACCGGAAAGAGTATTGAGACAGGGACTGCCTGTCCGCGCGTCTTGGCTGGAATGAATCGCAGCTCTCCGGATCCTCTGACTGCAGCTGAATCCAGAGGAGGGAACCCTGAGCTCTCGGCCACATGCGTGGATTCAGGGACGATCTGGCCTTCCTTGTCGATGTAGACGCGAAGCGTCACGTTCGCCTGAACCTTTTTTGCGTAAAGCGACGGAGGATACTTGAAAGGAAGATCCTTGTTCAGCATCACCGGAAGAACGTCGGGACGCGGTCCAACTCCCGAGAAAGCGTCTCCGTCCTGTCCAGTTTTCTGACACGCAGCGAGTGCCAGCATGAGCATCGCTGTTGCGACCAATCCGCCTTTCATAGACATCACGATAATCTACCCCTGCCTTGCTCGGCTAACGAGCCGATCGAGAAGCGCCAGCGCTTCGAGTGGAGTCATCTTTTCAGGATCGATTGTCTTAAGCTCATCGACAACTGGATGAGTCGCTGCGCCAAACAGAGTCAGTTGATCGACCGGTCCCGGTTTGCCTGATTGCCCCCGCTTTCCATGCGGGCCATCCAGCGCAGTGACGATCTGCTCGCCCTCGAAGAGCGCAAGCAATTTTCTCGCCCTCTCCAGAACTGCCGGTGGCAACCCTGCAAGCCGTCCGACTTCGATTCCGTATGAGCGGTTTGCTCCGCCGGGAACCAGCCTGTGCAGAAAGAGAACTTCGTCTCCGGATTCTTTGACTTCGACGCTATAGTTGCAAGCTGCTACTAATTCATCAGGCAGTTGAGTGAGCTCATGATAGTGCGTCGCGAACACGGTCTTGCATTTCACGCGGTCGTGCAGGTATTCGCTTACTGACCACGCGATGGAGACGCCGTCATAAGTCGAGGTGCCGCGGCCGATTTCATCGAGAAGCACCAGGCTCTTTTCAGTAGCAGTGTGGAGAATCGCGCTCGTCTCCGACATCTCCACCATGAAGGTCGATTGGCCGCGAACCAGATTGTCGCTGGCGCCTACTCTCGTGAACAGCCTGTCGACGACGCCAATCTCAGCCCGGGTCGCGGGCACGAAGCTTCCGATCTGTGCCATGAGAACAATCAGTCCGGTCTGGCGCAGAACCGTCGACTTGCCCGACATGTTGGGACCGGTGAGGATGATCATCCTCTCGCCCTGCGGAAGATTCATGTCGTTCGGTATGAACTTTTCACGAGGCATCATCCTCTCAACGACGGGATGTCTTCCCGCTGTGATCGTAAGATCGAATCCTTCGGTGATCACCGGCCGAACGTAGCCTTCGCGTTCCGCTGCCTCTGCCAGTGACGACAGAACATCCAGCTCACCTGTGATCTGGGCTGCGCATTGAAGCCTTCGTATGTGCGCTCCAATTCGTCGTCGCAGATCTTCAAAGAGCTCCCGCTCGCGCTGTTCGATGCGCTCTGCAGCAGTAAGGACTTTTTCTTCGTGTTCCTTGAGGGCGGGCGTTACGTACCGCTCTGCACCTGTCAGTGTCTGGCGCCGCTGATAGTCAGCAGGAACGAGATGTGAGTTGGTGTTCGTGACTTCGATGAAGTACCCGAACACCCTGTTGTATCCAACCTTCAAGGAATTAATGCCTGTGCGTGCTCGCTCCTCCATCTGAATCCTGGCAATCGCATCCTTGCCGCCATCACGAAGCGATCGCCATTCGTCAAGCGATGAATCGATGCCCGTCTTGATACAGATCTCATCACCCATAGCAATGGGTGGACGATCCACTATCGTCTCGATGATTTCGGATGCGATATCTGCGCATCCGTCCCACCGCGACATCAAAGAGGTTAAAGGATTTTCACCACTGGGGGCTGTGCCCGTCATTTTTTCGAGCGCTTCATACAATCGCGGAAGACGTGCTGCCGAGTCGCCGAGTGCGCGAAGGTCTCTCGGCGTTCCTCTTCCTGCGGCTGCTTTGCTTCCAAGTCTTTCGATATCCCGAACGCCATCGAGTGCAGACCGCACAGCTTCGCGTCCAATCGGATCCCTGGCGAAGAGGTGAACCGCATCGAGTCTTGCGTCGATTGCTGCCTTTTCCGTCAAAGGAGTGAGAATCCACTGCCGGAGAAGGCGTGACCCCATAGGCGTGAGAGATCTGTCCAGAACCGAAAGAAGTGTTCCTCCCGTCTCCCCACCGCGAAGGGATTCCACAAGCTCGAGGTTGCGCCTCGTCATTTCGTCCAGAGGCATTGTTCCACCCGGCCGTTCGACGACAGGTCGCGAAAGATGGGGCACGCCACCCGGCTGGAGCTCTCCCATGTAGCGCATCAATGCCCCGGCAGCAGCAATTGCCGGCGTGTCCGCTTGCCCTATGCCAAGTCCTTCGATCGACGCGACTCCGAACTGGCGCGCGATCTCTGTTGCTGCCAGCGCGGGATCGAATTCCCACTGATCACGCTCTGTGACGAGGGCGTTTTCATCTCCAGGTGCGGTCGCAGCTGGCATATTCGCATTTCTTGCGACAAGAATCTCGCGCGGTGCAAGTCGCGACATTGCAGCATCGACATCCTGCGCCAGCGTCACGATTAACCGAAACTCGCCAGTCGAAAGATCGGCAGCAGCAATTCCGGTATGTTCGCCGTCAGTGCTTACTGCGCAAAGAAAATTGTTTCTTGCGCTGTCGAGCAGGTCGTCTGCGAACGCTGCGCCAGGAGTGATCGTTTCTATTACTTCGCGGCGAACTATTCCCTTCGCTTGCCTGGGATCTTCGGTCTGCTCGCAGATTGCTACGCGATATCCCTGCTGCACCAGGCGACGGAGATATTCGCTCGCCGCTTTTACTGGAACTCCTGCAAGAGGAACCTCTGACGCTCCTCCGTTGTTTCTCGAAGTCAGAGTGAGACCGAGTGCACGCGATGCGGTCTCTGCATCCTCGTAAAACATCTCGTAGAAATCGCCCATTCGGAAAAACAGGATTGCATTCTGATGGCGATCCTTGATCTCCCGGTACTGCTGCATCAACGGGGTTGATGTCGGACGACTCACTGAATTTCGGCCTGCACCACGAATCCTGTTATCTGTTTTGCCTTGAGCGACCGCTGCACTGCGTTGGCTTGCGCCTGTGTGTCGTACTTCCCGATACGCACACGGAATGGCGCGCTGGTTCCATCCACTCGCGCTTCGTATCCGCTCTTCTTGAGCTTGAGCACCATTGCATCAGCCTGTGACTTCACGTTGTAAGCTGCAACCTGAACTGACCACACTTTCTCACTGCTTGCTGCTGGTGGAGTCCTGGCTGGCTTGGGCGTTGTGACGACAACCTTTGGAGTCACGACTTCACTATCTACCGCCGGCGCAGGCGCAGGAGCGGCTTTCACTGTCGTATCCGGCACAGGTGGTGGTGGTGGCGTCACCGGCAAAGTTGCGACTGGAGCTGGCGGCAGCGAAGCTGGTGCTGGTGCTGGTGCTGGTGCTGGTGCTGGTGCTGGTGCTGATGCTGATGCTGATGCTGATGCTGGAACCGTAACTGGGGCAGATGCTGGTGGCGTGAGGGACACACCAGCGCAGCGCTGATTCAGATAGTTGATCTGATTTCGAAGTTCTGTGTCAGTCTCGGCAGTACGCGTAAGAGCGTCAGCGATTGCAATGCATCCATTCTGGATGTCGTTCTTGTCGAACATCGCCCTCGCCGTCCAGTAACCTGCACGCGCGCGGGCAGAGCTGTTCGGATGTTCGTTCGCGATACGTGTGAGATGACGCAGCGCTCCGTCATAATTACCGCGCGCAATTTCCAGCTGCGCCAATCGTATCAACGCATCTTCAACCCGCGGCGAGCTTGGATAGTCGACAACGATCCGACGGTAATCCATCTCTGCATCTGCTGCGGTCGCCGCAAGAACGGCACGCCAGTAAATGCCTTCTGCATAATCATTGGATCCCGGCTGAGCTACGCCTATCATCGAATCGACAAGCGCTCTGCCAGCCTGCGCATTGCCGTCGTTGACCAGTGTCTGCGCTCGACGATAAGTCGGATTCACTGGCACTGTTCCCTGCGCACCTGCTGTGACGATGGGTGCTGCTGCCAGAATGATTGACACCATGACTGCTCTGTACTTCATACTTCACTCCGTTTGTTACGCTGCAATGCTTCTTTCTTCATCTACGCACATTGAGAGTATAAGCGTAGACACGATCTGCTCTTCGGACGAAAGTCGCGTTTCCTTGAGTGCCTTGTCCGCTTCCAGTAATCCATCGAGCGCACGGTCCAGCGCTCCCGTGCTCCAGCGATCGACGGATGAAGCCCACGCAGACGCTGCAGATCCCCACGGTCTTCCCGTGAAGACCGATCCGGACTGCTTCAGCAATCCGAAGTATTCGCCCTGCAACCGGCTCTGCGACAACCCCTCCCGCAATCTCGCCTTACCCCACGCCATTGCAATGGTCTGAGCTGTGAGCGCCATCACCATTTGCACTGCTGACGTTTTCGGCTGGCTGAGAATGAGAGGAACCAGCTCGAGCGCTTTTGTCACATTACGCATTGCAACTTCATCGAGAAAATCCGCCATTGTCTCACCGCGCCGGACACCAACTACCGCACTGACGTCTTTCTCTTCGATCTCACGGCCGTTTGTGAAGCTCGCAAGCTTGTCGAGCTCCGATACAAGTTGATTGAGATCCGTACCCGCAGCTGTCTGAAGAAGATCGGCTGCTTCAGGCGAGATCCTGGCATTGAAGTGAGTCGACGCGTAGTGCACGATCCATTTGGGAATCCGTTCCGCTGTCAGGTATTCGAACTCGAGTGGCGTAGCATTTCGCACGAGATCCTTGTCGGTCTTCCCTCCGGAGCTCTCCACAAGAATGACAAGAACATCCGGTGAAGGCTTTGCCAGGTATCTGTCGAGAGTTTTCCGCGCGTCTTTCTTCAACCCGCTCACATCTCTGATCACGAGAATCCTGCGATCCGCAAGCATAGGAAGCGCAGATAAAGCCGCATCGAGTGAGCGTGCGTCGAGATCCTGGGCACGCACAATTTCCATATTGAAGTCCCGCATCGCCGGCTCGACCGCAGCCTCTACGAGCTGCCTGATTGCGTCGTCTTTCTGAAAATCGTCTTCGCCAGAGACGTAGTATGCGCCATCGAAGGTTCCCCTTTTAATGGCGTCGCGAAGAGTCTTGAGAGCCTGAGTGGCGGACACGCTGCCAAATATAAAGGTCCGCCGAAAATTGACGGGCTGCTACCGCGCCGACGTCGACTCGATCGAAGCAAAGTGAACCGGCGTCTGCTCGGCATAGAGCGCAGCGGTCCACAATGGAAGTCCAGCCGGGACTGCGGCAATCATCTCCAGTGCCGGGCCGGAGGAAGGCTGTACTTCTGTGCTTATCGCGAGAGCGACAACCGGGGGAAGCACAATGTCCTGGGGAGTGTCGACCTGCCGAAGGGAGAGGCCTATGTAGGCAAGCATGAGCGCGCTGCTGACAGTTACCGCTGCACCAAGTCGTCGCGTGCGGCCAGTATGGAGTGCTGCTGCATCTGCAACCCTTGCATCACGAAGCTTTCTCTCGAGCTTCTGTGAAAAATCCGGCGATGGCTCGATGCGGGGGAGACTGCGAAAAAGCATCAATGATCGCCGGATTGTCGCGTCGTGCCTGGAACATTCAGGACACTCGGTGAGATGCATCTGCATGCGCACAAGCTCGATACCCGGGAGGGTGTCGTCGACATACGACAAATGCTGTTCGCGGAATTCCCGACAGTCCATTTCCAATATTTTGAGGGTTCGGCATACCAGTACCCGGCTGACAGGTACTGGTTCCCGAATCCCCCTAAGCTGTCATCTACTCCATGTAGGGCGCAACGATTTCCGCGAACGAGTTGCGTGCCCTGTTCAGCCTCGACTTCACCGTGCCGAGATTGCAGTCGGTAATCTCTGCAATCTCTTCGTACGATTTCCCCTCGAGCTCCCGGAGAATGAAGACATTTCTGTGGTGCTCCGGCAGCTTCGCCACCGACTCTTCGACAATCTCCCGAAGAAACCGCTTCCGGTACATGTCATCGGGTCGTGAGGTGCTGTCCTCGAACTGGAGTGGACGATCATCATCCTGCCAGTTCTTCTGTACGGTCTGGAAAAGCACGAGCGGGTTACGCGAGCGGTTTCTCAGCTCGTTCTTTGCCAGGTTTGACGCGATAGTGTATGCCCACGTCGAAAACTTCTTCGACCGGTCGAACCTGTGAAGGTGCCTGTAGACCCGGACGAACACTTCCTGGACCAGATCCTCCGCCTTTTCCCTGTCTCCGATCGTTCTATATATGAAGTTCAGGAGACGAGTCTGATACCTGTCGACAAGCTCCGAGAAAGCTCTCTCCTCTCCCCCCAGGAACGCCGATACAACGCCTGAATCATCCATGGCGCGAAGCTGTTCCCGAACGGTCGCTCCCTGCGGCTGAGCCTGGACTGCCTGCTTACGAGCGATTATTGCCATTTGCTGCTACCCCCAAGAATGAGAATCCGACAAGGAAAGACCGATGTTCCGCCTCCTTTATTGAGATCCTTTGCATACCATCACAATGCAGACGTCATGCCTGCTATGGAACAATCCGCAAACCCTTATCATATAACAGTTTAGGCTATTCTAGCTGTCACAGATGTCCAGTTGTGAACAATCTGGTGTCCCCCCCTGGGGACATACTGGATATACGATATTGTTCTACGGTTGTTGGATGCTTTTGGCCTTCTGGGGGTTTACGCCCGCATAAACCGCGAAGCGAAGAAAAGCCCTATCATGCTCTTCCCGTCGACTAATTCCCCGGCCTGAATCATTTCCATTGCCCGGGAAATAGGCATATGAACGAGATCCAGAATCTCGTCTGATTCCAGCTCGGATTCTCCTTCAGTCAGACCCACTGCCGCAAAGACGTGAATCCGTTCGTCGGTAAAGCCTGGTGTTGTATAGAAAGTAGTGAGCGGAATCAGCTCCTTTGCTGAGTATCCCGTCTCCTCTCGAAGCTCACGGGCTGCACACTCGAGAGGACTTTCACCATTGTCGAGGCGTCCGGCAGGAATCTCGTGGACGAATCCATTAGCAGCGTATCTGTACTGCCTGATCAAAATGATTCGCGGATCCGAATCACGCGAATCATCCAGAAACGGAACCACGGCACTCGCACCTGGGTGCCGTACCATTTCGAGCTCTCCGGTCGTTCCATTCGGAAAGCGTACCCGATCGACATCGACAGAGATTATTCGGCCGCTGTAAACTCTCCGCGACGATATCCGCCCCGTACCGTCTTTCTCCGTCATTCTTCGGTTGCTGCTCGAACGGAGAGTGGCCCAATGGCGAGGGCTTCCATGTCGTTACGAATCAGATCCGGGTTTCCCACAACCGTGACTTGAAGCTCTTCAGGCTTGACATGCTTTTTCGCAGCCGCGAGAACATCCTGTGTCGTGACCGACGCGATTTTCTGTCGATACGTGTCGAAATAATTCTCAGGAAGCCCGAACGTCACCATATTCGCCAGTGCACCCGCTATCGCTGACGTCGTTTCATAGCGAATGGGAAACACACCCTCGAGATAGCTGGTTGCGAGAGTGAGCTCGTCCTCTCCGATCTCCTTCTCCCTCATTCCGTCTATTTCTTTCAGCGTTTCGCTGATTGCCGCAGCGGTTACTTCGCTTTGCACCGCAGTCGAGATCACGAACGGTCCCGATTGTCTCCTCCAGTCATAGTACGACGACGCGCCGTACGTGTAGCCGTGCGCTTCCCGCAGATTCAGATTGATTCGCGAAGAAAAGAGTCCGCCAAGCACGGCATTCATGACGACAATGCTGAAATAGTCCGGATGCGTTCTCGGTACTCCGACATGACCTATGCGCAGCTCGGATTGCGCAGCATCAGGTTTTGCGACGATTTCAACAGCGCGAGATGTTCGCGCTGGATCATCGGCCGCTACTTTCTGACTTCTCCGGGTTCCGCTCCATTTTCCAAACATCGAGGACACCAGCTCAACGCCTTCATCCATCGTCAGATCACCGGCAAGAATTACTGTGGTCGCGTTCGGCGAATAGTTCTCCCGGTAGAACGTTTCGATGTCATCGGTGGTGGCGGCCGATACAGACTTACTTGTGCCGCTCATGGGTGCAGAATAGCGTGCTCTTGCCTGATATAGAAAACGCGCAAACGATTCATCCGCGAGGCCGCGAGGCTCGTCCAGGATCTGAATTCGTTCGGCCAGGCGTTCTGCCTTCAGTCTTTGAATATCCTCCTCTCGAAATGCAGGAGACATGAGGGCCTCACTGAAAATCGAAAATGCGCTTTTGAGGTTCGACTTGAGGACAGTCATGCTTGCGACTGTGCTGTCCCAGTCTGCTCCTGCTTCCAGAGATGTGCCGAGTTTCTCAAGCTCCAGTGCGAGCTGAACGCCGTTCCTTTCTCGTGTTCCTTCGCGAAGAGCCTGCGCTGTGAGCTCAGCGACTCCTTCCTTGCCTGCAGGATCCAGAACAGCCGTTGCATCTATCACTGTCGCTACACTGACGAGAGGCAGTTTTGTTACGGTCGCTACAATTACTGTAATTCCATTACTGAGAACGTGTCTGTCGAAACGCGGAAAATGATATTCGCGCGCCGGACCTGGGGTTGGCTTGATCGCTGTCGTCACGACGCAACAGCCTCGGCTTCAATCTCTTCTGAAGCTGTATCGTCCTCCGTTCTCGGTACATAAAGCAGCTTTGCGCGATTATCCGCACCCAGCCGCTCGTGTACAAACTCATTCACTTTTGCTGCAGTCACTTCGTCATACCTGACAGACTGCTCATTGATCAGGCTTGGATCTCCAAGAAGAGTTGCAAACATCGAGAGCCTGTCAGCCCGCTCACTCGCCGACTGCATCGCGGTAACCATGTCAGTCTGAATCAACGCGGCGGCACGCTGTACCTCCGCTTCGGAAACTCCATTCTGCACGAGCTCATCGACCTCTCGTTCTACTTCTTTTTCGAGTTTTTCCGCACTTGTTTCCGGGCGTGCAGTCACATCCACAATCAGCAGGTCGCTTCCCTTTGCAAGATCGAATGTGAATGCAGATGCATCCGCGGCGATTTGTTTTTCCCGCACCAGTGATCGATAGAGCCTGCTCCCCTGCTTCATCCCGAGAATGGCCCCTGTTACGCTGGCCGTGTAGTATCCTTCGCTTCCAAAGACGGGTGATCTGAAGGCTAGGTACAGTCTTGGAAGGCTCACGTCATCCTCCACAACCTGACGCAGTGTCTTCCCGAATCGGTCAGGAATTTCCATCCGCTCGAGCGAAGGCTTTCCGCTTCCTCGCGGAATGCTGCCGAAGTGTCTCTCAACCAGTGTCCGTGCTTCTCGTGCATCGAAGTCACCCGCAATCGAGAGCACCGCATTGTCAGGCGTATAGAACGTGCTGAAAAACTGCTCTACATCTTCGAGAGATGCCGCAGTCAGATCCTCCATCGACCCGATCAGCGAGTGATGAAACGGATGCGTCTCAGGAAATGCGAGCGCAGGCAGCTTCTCCCACCAGGTGCCGTAAGGCTGATTGTCCACCGACCACCGTCGCTCATTCTTCACTACGTCACGCTGTGTATCCAGCTTCTTCTGCGTCATCGCAGGAATGAGAGCACCCATTCGATCCGCTTCGAGCCAGAGTGCAAGCTCAAGCTGATTCGACGGCACCGTCTCGAAGTAGTTCGTTCGCTCCAGCCATGTGCTGCCATTCAGCGTTCCGCCTGCACGCTGAATCAACTCGAAATGCTCATTCGCTCCCACGTGTTCCGAGCCCTGAAACAGCATGTGCTCGAAGAGATGCGCGAAGCCGGTTCTTCCTTCTTTCTCGTTCGCAGACCCAACGTGATACCACAGGTTTACCGCGACAATCGGAGCGGTGTTGTCCTGAGACAGTGTTACCAGCAGTCCGTTGTCGAGACGAAATGTTTCAATCGGTATTTGCATGCAGGTAGATTGATTGCCCTTGTGGCAGAGTAACCCAATACAGCGATGGTCTCAATTGTCCATAAGAGGCTGATGGTATTTCTCGTATTTCTGGCAGCAGGCTTTGTTCTACTCATTCTTCTGGCATGGGCACTTCAGGAGCGAATTGCCTTCCAGCCGCCGCGCCCGCCATTTCCGGATCCTGGCTCGACCTCTCGCGTGGATTACACGGCCCGGGACGGACAGCATCTCTTCGCATATGTCGTCGGATATCCTGATAAATCCACCCCGCTCATGATCGCGTTTCATGGCAACGCAGATTTATCTGTTCGAATGATCGGCTGGGCTCATGAAGTACTGGAACGAACAGGTATACCGGTAATGCTTGCAGAGTACCGCGGGTATATGGGCATCGAGGGTCGTCCGACATATGCAGGAGTTGGGATGGACGCCGAAGCTGCCTATGTGTACGCTCACGAAAAACTCGCCATACCTGACACCAGCATTGCGCTCTTCGGCCATTCACTCGGCAGCGCCGTTGCAGCGGAGCTTGCTGTCAAACACCCGCCACGTCTGTTGATCCTCGAATCTCCTTTCACCTCAGCACGCGATATGGCCGCCGCAATGGTTGGTTCATGGTTCACGTCGAGCGTGTGGTCGTTTGTGTCCCGCTTGCATTTCAACACTGTATCCATCGTCGGGTCGCTCGATATGCCTGTCTCCGTGGCTCACGGCGGGCGTGATCGAGTTGTACCGTCGCGAATGGGAGAAGCCGTATATCAGGAAGCGCGCGTCAAGGGAAAGTGGTTCTTCGTTCCTGATGCCGGACACAGCGATCTGAGAGTCCGTGGTGGAGAGGCTTACTGGAAATGGATTACCGAATCTCTCGAGCCCTTGATGGCCAGAAACCAGAAGAGGCCCGGTAATCCGGACCTCTTCTAAAATTCTTCACAGTCAAATTCAGGGCGATATCGGCTGGCCGAAGAAATCTCTGATCGTTATCGGTCCTGCATTCACCGCCTTGAGCCCCGGTTCGATATTCTTGCGATCACCTACGATGACAATCGCGAGTGATGCGGGATTGATGTATTGCTTTGCGACTCGCTGGACGTCTGCCTGAGTGATACTCTCGATGTTCCCCACGTAGTTGTTGTAGTAGTCGAGAGGAAGCCCGTAGAGAACCACCGGTATCAGCTGATTGGCAATTTGCTGAGTCGTCTCGAAGTCACTGGGCATGCTGAGCTGAAGGAATCTTTTCGCCTTATTCAGCTCGACCATTGGAACTGTGTCACGAATTGCATTCAGCTCCTTCATGAACTCGACCAGGCCGGAATCTGTTTTCGCAGCAACTACTTCTGCAGATGCAGTGAAGGGACCTGCAGACCGGCGCATGTCGAAACGAGAGCGGGCACCGTAGGTGTATCCGTGAGTCTCACGCAGGTTCTGCATCAGCCTGCTTGTAAAAGTGCCCCCAAGGATCGTGTTCATCACGCTCAGCGCGAAGTAATCCTTGGTTGAGCGTGGGACACCGATCGCGCCGATGCGGAAGGAAGACTGCGCAGCTCCGGGTTTATCTATGAGATAGACCGTTGTCGGTCCAGCTTTTGGAGCATCACTAAACTGGAACGACGACACGTTGCCTCTCTGCCAGCTTCCCAGTAAAGCGGAGATCTTCTTCTCTACCTGGTCAGCTGTCACATCACCTACGACAATGAGAGTCGAATTATTGGGAATGAAGTTCGTTCGATAAAACGACTGCACGTCCGCAGGGGTCATTCCTGTGATGGATGCTTCAGTCCCAAGAAGATTGTGTCCGTATGGGTGTGACCCACCATAAAGAATTGCGGCATACGCCTGATCCGCGATTGCAGTCGGCCGATCCTTGAGCTGAACCAGCGCTGTCAGCCGGTTCTTTTTCACGCGATCAAAATCTTCTGTCCGAAATGCCGGGTGAAGAACCACATCCGAGAACAACGCGAGAGCGCTGTCCAGCTGTGACGTTGGAGTATGGAGATTGATCGTCGCTGCGTCCCAGCTGCTGCCCGCATTCAAGCCAATGCCCAGAAACGCCACCTGATCGGCAATCTCGAGGGCGCTGCGCGAAGTTGTGCCTTCCGTCAGCATCGCTGAAGTCAGGTTTGCAACTCCACCCTTTGCAGCCGGATCCATCGTTCCGCCACTGCCAACTACAAGGACAAAGTCGGCCAGTGGAAGCTCATGCTGTTCGACGACCATCAGCTTCAGGCCATTCGGCAGCTGACGGGTTACAATCGGAGGAAGTGAGACCTTTGGCGGCGGTCCCAGCGCAGGAACCTTCGATCTGTCGAGAGTCTGTGCTTCCCCGACAGAGGTCGCTGCAACCAGGCCAAGAATTACCGCAGCTGCACTGATGCGCGCTTTCATCGGTCGCCTCCGTTTGCCGTAAGCATCATCTGCCGCTGGCCTTCAGGAACAACCGTCAGAACCACTTTGTGGGCGCCCAGATATTTCTTAGCAACCCGCTGGACATCTGCACGTGTCACGTTCTCGTATCTGGCTGCATCCTGCTGTACGTAATCAGGGTTTCCTGCCATGTAGTTGTATGAATTGAGGATTTCAGATTTTCCGAGCACGCCTGACAGCCGGTTGAGGAAGCTGGCCCTGAACGAATTCTGCACTCGCTTGAGCTCCCGTTCAGTTATTGGCTCGTTCATCACCTTTTGCAGCTCTTCCTGCACGATCTTGTCGATTGCTGCGAGGCTTTGGTTAGGCTTTGGTGTAATGTCTATCTCGAATCTTCCTGCAAGCTTGCTCGACTGCTGCGACGCGAACACCTGCTGTGCAACCTGCATGTCGAATACGAGCCGTTTGTAGAGACGCGAATTCTTTCCGCTCGCAAGCACTGATGCGAGGACGTCGAGAGCCGCATCATCCTTGTCGTAGATCTTCACCGTTGGCCAGTCATAGAAAGCGCGCGGCAGCTGGACTTTGTCCTCGAGCACCATGAAGGTGTCTTTCTCGAGAACGACTGGTGCGACGTTTGGACGAGGTGGCAGCGCGGGGCCACGCGGAATTCCGCCGAAGTACATCGCGACCAGCCTCTTGGCTTCAGCAGGCTTGAAATCTCCTGCAATCGTCAGAGTCGCATTGTTCGGCGCGTAGTACGTCCGGAAGAAGTTCGAGACATCCTCCAGCGACGCGGCGCTCAAGTCATCCATCGAGCCGATGACTGACCACGAGTAGGGATGTCCCTTGGGATAGAGCGCTGCGAGAATCATCTCGTCGCCGCGTCCATAGGGGACGTTGTCTACGCGCTCACGTCGCTCATTCTTCACGACTTCGCGCTGAAGATCGAGCTTCGCCTTGTCCATTGTCGGAAGCAGGAAACCCATTCGGTCGGCATCGAGCCACAATGCAAGCGGAAGAGCGTTCGACGGGAGATTCTCGTAGTAGTTCGTTCTGTCTTCAGTCGTAGAGCCGTTGTTATCTGCTCCCGCTGCTTCGAGCTCCTTGTCGAACATTCCCGTCGGGACATGCTCGGACCCCATGAACATGATGTGCTCGAAGAGGTGTGCAAATCCGGTTCGGCCTGTCTTCTCGTCACCGGAACCGACCTTGTACCACGTGTTGACCGTGATGATTGGCGTGGAGTGGTCCTCGTGAAGAATTACCTCGAGGCCGTTCGGAAGCGTGTACTTCTCGAACTTGATCTTGGGAACCGCCTGGGCCTGTGCAATGCCTGCTGCGCCCCCAACTATTAAGTACCCAAATGCTACTAATAATCCTCGTCTCACTTTTTCCTCTCAAATAGGAATGCCAGTGGTGCCTTTACTGACTCACCTAACATATACCTCCAGCTTTTTTCGCCGTTCGGCGAAATGGGGCTCGTCCGTGTTGGAGATGTGTAAGGAGTTAACCCGAACCGCCTGCCTATTATCGACAGTCTGAGCATGTGAAATGGATCGCTCACCAGAATCGCTGTCTTGATCCCGCGACGCTCCAGAAGCTCCGCGACCCCGAGCATCGATTCCCGCGTTGTTCTCCCTTTGTTCTCGAGGATAATAGCGGTGTCCGGAACACCGTGCTTTCGTGCGTAGCTCCTGCTTACGTCTGCCTCGGTTGTCGTATCGCCGTACCCCTTGCCCCCTGTTACGACCAGGACTTTTCCCATTCCGTGATTCCAGAGATCGATTCCGTGATCGAGTCTCGCCCGCAGCACTGGAGATGGTCTTCCATCATACTGGGCTGCACCCAATACGACAATCGATCCGGCAGGTCTTGCCTGATCCATCCAGCTGAATAGAAGCACTGCCGCCATTGACGCTGCCCACAGCGCAACGATGGTAAGCAGGATGCTGGCTATGAGACGTCCCAGCGCTCTGAGTAAGCGGCCCATCCGCTGAAAATACTAGAACGTTACTTGTGTGTGCGGCTCGGGGCACTCCACTGAATATCCCTTCGCTGAAAGGGACGTTTTGAACGCATCCTGCGCCTCAGGCTCTCCATGAACGAGCCAGATCGGACCGAGCTTTGGCGACGCAGCTTTCACCTTGTCGATCCATGCCGTCAGCTCACCACGATCAGCATGTGCACTGTACCCATTGATCACTTCTACCTGCGCACGCAGGGGAATTTCATCTCCGAATATCTTGAGCATTGGCTGCTTCTCGACGATGCGTCTTCCCAGGGTATGCTCAGCCTGAAACCCTACGACGAGAATTGTATTTCGCGGATCGGAAGCTCCATTTGCCAGATGATGCAGTATTCGCCCTGCCTCCATCATTCCTGACGCTGCGATCACAATCATCGGACCTTTTGCCGAGTTGATTGCTTTGGATTCTTCCACGTCACGGGTAAAGCGGAGAAGAGGAAACTCGAAGAGCTCCTTCACTTTCCTGACCATGTCCTCTGATTGGTCGAATGTCTCCGGGTGCATCTCGAAGACGGTGGTAGTGTCGATTGCAAGCGGACTGTCGAGGTAAACAGGAATGGAGGGAATTGACCCTTCCCGGAGGAGCGAGTTGAGACTGTAGAGAAGCTCCTGGGTGCGACCCACCGCGAATGCCGGGATCAGAACTCGCCCTCCGCGAGCTGCCGTTGTCCGGACAACTTCGGCCAGATGCGCCCGTGCTCCATCGACTGATTCGTGATCGCGGTTTCCATAAGTTGATTCCATGATCACCGCATCAGCCTGAGGCGGCGAGACAGGATCTCTGATGATCGCGAGCCCGGATCTCCCTATGTCGCCGGAGAATACCAGTCGTTTGGTAACTCCGTTTTCCGTGCAGTCGAGAATTACAGAAGCAGATCCAAGTATGTGGCCGGCATCTACGTAGGTTCCCTGAACTCCCGGTACGACGTCGAACGGCTTGTTGTACGGAACGCCTACCATGAGATCCATGGTTCTCACCGCATGGCGCATCCCGTACAGGGGCTCAACGAAATCTTTCTCCCGTTTTGCGAGGAACTCCGCGTCTTTCTCCTGAATATGAGCGGAATCTGCGAGCATCACTGCACAGAGGTCGCGGGTTGCTGCTGTCGACCAGATGGTTTTGCTGTATCCCTGTGCGACGAGGAACGGTAGCCGCCCAGAGTGATCGATATGCGCGTGCGAGAGAACTATTGAATCAATCTCGGATATGGGTGCAGGAAGAGTTCTGTTTTTCTCTTCTGACTCACTGCGTCTTCCCTGAAACATCCCACAGTCGAGCGCAACGGTATGGCCGTTCACGTGCAGGAGGTGGCACGAGCCCGTGACCTCGCGGGCCGCGCCGGCAAACGTAATTTCCAAGTTGTCTAACCCTCAGCGCCTGCGTTGCGTGCGAACAGAATCGTCAGTCGCTGCTCATCCTGCGACATGAGAGCCGGCTCCCATCCACCCCGGCTCCTTTCGTTGAGGAGGTCCGTCAGTGTGTCCTCATCTTCACGTGTGTGCTTCGTGAGCTTTACCACCACAGCCTGATATTCTTTCATGCGGACCGGAGGCGAAGACAGGGTTGAGCCAGATGCGTATCTTCAGGCAAATAAGATTGTATCTCGCACGTTGATTTCACTCGAATGATCGAACAGCTAGAAGAATTCCCGACGCTGACAATTATCCGGCATCCGCTCGTTCAGCACAAGCTGACGATACTTCGCGACCGGGAAACTCCAACAAAGATTTTCAAGGAGCTTGTCGACGAAATAGCGATGTTGATGGCTTACGAGGCAACGATCGATCTCACTGTCGAGCCCATCGACGTCGTAACTCCTCTTGAGAACACTTCCGGCCGTCATATCAGCGGGAAAAAGCTCACTCTTGTGCCCATTCTTCGCGCTGGCCTTGGTATGGTTGAAGGAATTCTTCGTCTCGTTCCGGCTGCACGCGTTGGGCACATCGGCCTGTACAGAGATCATGACACTCTTCAGCCTGTCGATTATTACTTCAAAATCCCCGGAGACGTTGCGGAGAGAGATTTTTTCGTCCTCGATCCAATGCTTGCAACCGGTGGGAGCGCTGCGGCAGCTGTGGCTTCTCTCAAACGTGCGGGAGCTACAAGAATCCGGTTTCTTTGTCTCGTCGCAGCGCCTCGGGGAGTGAAGAAGCTCGCAGAAGCTCATCCCGATGTTCAGATCTACTGTGCAGCCCTGGACAGAGAGCTGAACGATCAAGGCTATATCCTCCCCGGATTAGGCGATGCAGGTGATCGCCTCTTCGGCACCCGTTAGCCCCTTCTGGTTTCTCTGTTAGCTCTTGCGTGGCGACGCTGTCAGGCGTCGCCCTCTGCTACCTCTGCTTTTACCCGAACCATTCCTGCGGGTCTGAGCGCTGCTGATCTGCCGCAGCAACGACCCAGTGTTGTGAGCTCTGGTCGATGATTTCCTCCGGGACCTTGTCGAACCAGTCTCTCGATTGATTCATGTCGCCAATGCGTCTCCATAGCTCACCGACGAGGTATGTGAGTACGGCTCTTTCTTCTCTGGCTACTCCATCATAGCGGGCCAGCGCTTTCTCGAACATCCACGCAGCATGCCGGCGATAGTACCGTTCGGCTTCGATGTCACCTTCGTCGACGCAGCACCACGCTGCACGCAGCAGAAGGTCTGCTATGTGCCGCTCTTCCAGACCCTGCCATTCCGCAACCTTGGCAGCTGCTTCGTATTTTCCTGAACCTGTGCTCGCCAGATTTGCGCTGGGAGCAAGCTCGTTGAGTACATGCTCCTTGAGCAGAGGGCTGACCTCAGCCTCCTGGTTGAAATCCCGCTCGCCGCCTGAGTATCCACACTCATCACACATGTGAACGAGATATGCGAGGGGCTGAGTGCCTGCAGCACGCTCATGAAAGTCGGTACGCTTTCCGCCGAAAGCGTTAGTGGTCACCACCGCCTGAGACCGAAAGCTGTTTTCGCAAATTGGACAGCTCAACTCGATCTGACGTAACGTCGTCATAACACCCTCTCTTCACTCCATCTTTCGTGAGAGGGAATTTTTGTGCCAGATAAATTTTTCAACACGAAGCATTATCGGTCTTGTTGAAAAATTTCGGTCAGCGTATTTTCTCGCATCCTTTGAGCGCGCCGCGCTCCACTTCATACCACGAACCTGGTTGTTGATGCTGATCAACCTGCTGCCCGATTTCTTCGCAGTTCTGAACAGCACCGACCGCATCGCGGCTTACCTCCGCTACTTCGACAACCACCGCAGCCTTCTCGAAGCCTACTGGACGAATTACGTCGTAGAGCCTGACAGTCCGCACTTCTCCGAAGTCGTGAAATCGGCTGCTTTGGCAGGAAGGACTGATCTTCGTACGATGCTCGAGCGAATGGACGTAGTGACTCTCGCTCGAAATGCAGAAGATCAATGCCGCAATCTTCTCGAGATCGATTCCGACATCGATGTAGTACTCATGGTCGGCGTCGGCGCTGCAAATGCAGGTGAATTAGTGGTGGGAGGGCGCGCAGTTGCGTTTGTCTGCCTTGAACATTTCACCAGCGTTGCCAATCCGGAAACCCGGGGGCTTGGGCTGGATCCTGAGCTTATTCCCCTCTGGCTTTCACACGAGATTACTCACGGGGTGCGTTATACCTCGCCGCGCAGTAAGAGTGAAATGAAGGCAATTATCGAGGAGAACAACGGATTTTACTCGTACTGGGAAACGGGGAAGCGCGCGACTCTTCGCGAGCTTCTGATCAATGAAGGAATCGCTGTTCAAGTCTCGAGACTCGTAAGCCCGGGGCATGCGGCATGGGAGTACTATGGCTACGACAGACGAGAGTACGCCCGCATTCGTGAGATGGGACCCGTTGTAGCACGTTCGCTTATCGGAAATTTCGACAAGGCAGGTCTTGGTCTTCGACTCAAGTACCTCTCAGATGGAATGAGCGAAGAAGCGCGTCGGGTTGGTGATTACGTCGTTCCCGATCGATGCGGCTACTACATCGGCGCACGAATGGTGGAACAGGCAATGAACACCAGAGGCGCAGCCTGGACTGCGCGAGCGAGCGCATCAGAGATTGCCGCAGTCGCCGGCGAAGCTGCAGCCAGCGCCTGAAGACGCTTATTTTCCCACGCAGAACGAACTGAAGACTCTGTCGAGCACATCCTCCGTGCTCACTGCCCCAATCAGAGATTCAAGAGAAACCGCCGCTGCTCTCAGGTGAACAGCAGCTACCGGTGCAGGTAGCGCTCCCTTCTGCCATGTCTTTCCAAACTCAGAAATCTCGGCACGTGCCTGCCTGATTCCGTGAATGTGGCGGCTGCGTGTAAGAATCGGTGTGTCGACAACAATGCTGCCCACTGATTGGGTCAGCGTTTCATCGATTTTCGCTGCAAGATCACTCAGGCCTTGACCAGTTTCCGAGCTGGTTGCAACGTCGAACCCATCATTGTTCTGATTCATTTCCGCAAGATCACTCTTGGTTCTTACCCGGATAATTTGTGCTTTGCTTTTCCCCTGAAGCGCATCAAGAACCTGGGACATCGATGCAACAGTGTCGCCACAGGCAAGTATTACATCGGCCCAGCTGAGATACTTCTCACTTACCTCGATGCCAATTCTTTCTACTGCATCTGCAGCCTCGCGAAGTCCCGCAGTGTCAACAAGCCGCAAGGGCCACTTTTCGGTTTCCAGAAAGCTTTCAATCGCATCCCGCGTTGTACCCGGAATATCTGTCACGATTGCCCTCGACTGACCGAGGAGGGCGTTGAACAGAGATGATTTTCCAACATTCGGGAGACCTGCTACCACCACTATGGCGCCTTCACGAATCATTTCTCCCAGTGGAACTGTCGCCAATAGTGCGTCGAGTGCACCTAGAAGAGTCTCAACCTCAGCGTTGACTCTTTCGCGCGGCACAGGTCCATCGTCTTCCTCTGGGAAATCGATGTCGTACGCAATCAAAGCCTCGAGAGATATCAGCTGATTTCTAAGTGCAACAATTCTTCTCGATAGCCCGCCATCCAGCTGGGACAGGGCCGCTCGGTGCATGAAGTCAGATCGTGCATCGACGAGATCGCCAATTGCTTCCGCCTGTGTGATATCCAGCTTTCCATTGAGAACAGCACGTCGGGTGAATTCGCCAGGGAGTGCCTGTCGCGCTCCGCGGGAAATCAGCAGTTCCATCACCAGTGCCGGGACGTAGTGTCCGCCATGTCCTGATATCTCGATCAGATCTTCTCCGGTATACGAATCCGGAGATACGAATGAGGTGACGAGTGCCTGATCTAGAATCCGTTCGTGATCAGGGCTTACAATGCGACAGAGTGTCACCCGTCTTGGCTCGATTGACCACGGCTTGACTACTTTCTGTGCAATCTGGAATGCGCTGCTTCCACTCATTCGAACAACCGAAATTGCGCCTCTGCCGGGAGGTGTTGCGAGCGCAACAATGGTGTCGTTTCCCCCAGCGAGACTTTTAGACAACGCTGGATCCATCTTCACTCGGCGTTCGGAAGCTCGAATGACGTCCCGGGTTCCAGAATCTGCACATCACTCTCACGTGCGTGTCCGGGCAGCTGCGCCCTGAGTTGATCGATCGCATCATGCGCCTTCGATGTGACGTGATCGAAGGTTCCCCAGTGGTAAGGAATGAGAAATCGTGCGTTGAGCCGGTCGAAGAGCGTCAGTGCATCGCCGCTTGTCAGATGACCCTTTCGGAATCCCTCAAGCTTCCACCAGGGTGCGTGTCCAATTGGCAGCAGGGCCATGTCGAGACGACGTCCTTTCGGAGAAAGGTACGCATCGATCATCGATGTGCTGTCGGGAGTGAGAGCAGTATCTCCGGCAAAGAAACACGATATAGAATTAGTATCAAATAGATACATATTTGCTGCTCCCCGCCACCGGTCGACTCCATAGCGATGGCCTTTATGCGTTGCCAGCGCTGCACGCACTTCTACATCACCAGTTTGAACCGACTCTCCTGGGCCAAGGGGATTGGCTTCAGGGTAGCCCAGTTTCTTCAGCCACCTGGCGATGGCCGGTGGCGCAAAGATTGGAACGTCGTCCGGCAGTTTTCTCAGTGAATCAAATGAAAGGTGGTCCGCATGAGCATGCGTGACGAATACCGCATCGATCTGGGGAAGCTCATGCAGCGGAATACCCGGCGGACTGACACGCGGCAGCAGCTTCCCAAGGGATGGATCAAAATTCGGATCGGTCAGGAATCTCTTGCCTGCCAGCTCAATTAGTAGCGTTGCGTGACCAATATATGTAATCCGCACTCGCTTTTCTCCTGACTATGTCTTCCGCGCTTTCTGCCTCTCCCTGGCAAGCATCCACTGCTGCGGAAGTGCAGCCAGGTTTTGCGCCGTGTAGTAGAGGTTCAGCCCTGAGGCCATGTTCGCGAGAACAAATGTCATCATCACCGGAAACATGTAGCTCATCATTTTCGCCTGCGGGTTCGGTGGTGCATTTTTCAATCCGATCCACGACAGGAGATACATCGAGATGCCCATCAGAATGGGCAGGATATAGAATGGATCCTTGGTTGAGATGTCCGTCAGCCAGAGAAATGGCACTCCACGAAATTCAATCGTGTTCTGGAAAACGAAAAACAGAGCAAAGAGCACCGGCATCGGAATGAGCATCGGAAGACATCCCGAAAGAGCGGTGAAAGGACTTGCCCCCGCTTCACGGTAAACACGCATCATTTCTTCGCGCTGTTTATCCGGTTTATCCCGATATTTTTTCTGAACCTCAGCCAGTTTCGGCTGAATCTCCTGCATCTTGAGGCTTGATCGCATTGCACTCTGGTTGAGGGGCCAGAGCGCGACCCTGATAAAGACGCCAAAGATTATGAGCACCCACCCATAACTCAGCTTCAGGTGATCGTGCAGCCACAACAGCAGCTTGATGCAGAGAGCGGCAATCGGATTGACCACCGGCTGAAGGAAGCTCCACCCATAGGGGTTTACATGGTCAAAATCTCTGCCGAGCGAAAGCAGTTCTGTCGATTGCTGCGGACCCGTATAGAGGTCGAATGCAAATGTTCCCTTTGGTAGTGCTTTTACCAGCGTAGCTGATGCAGTCGTAGCAATTTTCGAGGTTCTGGAACCTCCAGTGATTGTCATCTCCTCGAATGCATGTGCCTCAAGACCAATCAGACCAATGACGAAGTATTTGTTTCTGACTGCTGCCCAGGTAAGTGGCTCTGCTTCAAGACGCTTTTCACCCGGATCGAGTTTTCCAAAGGGAATTCCTCGTGCATTGCTTGTCGTCGGCTTGAACGAATAGGAACGATTCCGGAGATCTCCCAGGGTATCGGCCTCGGTCACAGGAAGACTCGAGGGCATATCGATCAGAAGAAAAGTCTGAGCTGGAGAATTGTCGACACGTCCCGACACTCGCATGACATACTTCTGCGGAACAATGTGGTAACTGATCGTCACGCCAAGACCGTTCGCAATGCCACGAAACGTGACCGATGTCTCTCCAGTTGGTCCTGACGCCTGGCTTACCTGAAAATCTGTATTCCTCAAACGCACTGTATCTCGCCCGGTGACAAGTGCATAGGTAAGGAGTTCCTGACCGGGAACCTTCAACACGACCTGTCCATTCGTCGGAGAAAGGTTCCTGTAATTCTTCATCAGAACTGAGACAGGAGCAGCACCAAGCGTTGCGAACTGATAGCTCGCTCGCTCAGTGTCGATAGTCACTACCCTTCCCTGAGCTGACTGAGAAACGGGAGCGACAGAAGTCGAATCTGTAACCGTTCCTACTCGCGCAGGGGCTGTTTCATTGACAGCCTGTACGGGTTTTGCAGATACGGCTGAATCGCTGACTCGCTGAGAGCTGACGCTTGCTGTTGTTGGAGTACGCTTCGGCGTAGGAAACAGAACAGGAGTAACCGCAACTATAATTGCGGTCAGAAGAAGTGCGATTAGGAGTCGTTTATCCATTTATGGGACCGGGTCGTATCCGCCCGGCCTGAAGGGATGGCATCTTGCAATCCTGCGAAGTGCCATCCATGTACCTGAGAGTGAGCCGTGCTTTTCGATCGCCTCGATCGCATACGCTGAGCAGGTTGGATAATAGCGGCACGCTGCAGGAAGTAGTGGCGATATCCATAGTTGATAACCACGAATTCCAAGCACCAGTATGTTCTTCATGTTTCTGCAGATGGCTGCTGAAGCATTGCGAGCACCTCGTCGACCTCATTCGACAGCTGATTAAAGCTCGAGTCATAGGCAGATGGAAATACGCGGACGATGATGTCGTTCGCTTTCATTGCAGAAAGAATCTTCAACCGTACAAGCTCACGCAGTCTGCGGCGCAATTGGTTTCGCTCCACGATCGTATGACCGTGCTTCCCAACAATTACAGCGGCTCTTGCATACGAAAGCAGGGAGTCGTTGGCCCGAACGTCGAGATGTTCGGTACGCAGTCGTCTCCCTGCTCTCTTCACCTGCTCCAGATCTGATTCCCGCGTAAGTCTACGACTCCGCGGATAGCCGAGTTTCTTAGGCGCCGGCGTATTTGCTGGGCAGCTGGACCGTCAGCTGCTTTCTTCCCTTTTTTCGGCGGCGGCTCAGAACTTCCCGGCCCCATCGAGTCGACATTCTCTCCCGAAACCCGTGAGAGCGAATGCGTCGCTTGTTCCGGGGACGGTAGGTTGGCTTACCCATTGATGCTCCAAAATTACTGATTGAACTTCTAACGAAAACAGCCTCTAAAACTAATCCCTGCCTACAGATACGACAAGTCGGCTAGATGTACCTTGAGGCTGGTGTGATTGACTTTTCCACAATCATGGGCTACGGTTTGCGTCCCCTATGTCACTCACGCCCGCAGAAACCTGGAAGAGACTTCTCGACAGAGCACGCCAGGATATTCCTGAGCAAACCTTCCGCACCTGGCTCGAGCCAACTGAAGCCCTGAGCATCGAAGGCCGAATTCTATTAATCGGGGTTCCGGATCAGTTTGCTGCCGACTGGAACGAGTCTAAGCATGCTGACCTCTTCGCGAGTTACGCACCAATTGCGCTTGGACACCCAATTAAGGTCGTCTTCAGGGTAAATGAAGAGCGCAAAAAGCGCTCACAGATGGATTTCTTCGTTGCTCCACCACCAGTAAATTCTGCAACAGCAAAGAGCCAGTTGAACGCCAGTTTAGCGCAACTGAGCGACAGATACACGTTCGACCACTTTGTCATCGGAAAGTCGAACGAGCTTGCGGCTGCAGCTGCACATGCCGTCTCACAAGCTCCTGGAAAAGTCTACAATCCTCTGTTCCTTTATGGGGCTACCGGCTTGGGGAAAACTCACCTCATGCAGGCAATTGCCCATGATATTATTGAAAGAAATCCACAAACTCGTATCACATTTGTCGGAACAGAGCAGTTTACCAACGAGCTTGTGGCGGCGATCCAAACTCGCTCAAATGCTGCCTTCCGACGACAGTATCGTGAAACTGATCTCCTGCTCGTCGACGATGTCCACTTTCTTAAGGGAAAAGAAGCAACTCAGGAGGAGTTTTTCCACACATTCAACGCTCTTTATGAAGCCGGCCGTCAGATTGTTCTGACGAGTGATCGAGCTCCATCAGAAATAGCTGGACTCGAGAGCCGTCTCGTCAGCCGCTTTCAGTGGGGAATGGTTGCTGACATCGAGCTGCCGGATTTTGAGCATCGTGTTGCCATTCTCCAACAGAAGGCACATCTCGATCATCTCGAGTATACAATTCCCGACGATGTAATTCGCTTCATCGCAGAAAATGTTCGCTCAAGCGTACGTGAGCTCGAGGGATCTATCATCAAGCTTCTCGCATATGCCTCACTGAAGCACCAGGATATTTCTGTCGATGTTGCTCGTGAAGCTCTTCGCGACAAGTTGCGCTCAGACCTGCCATCCGAAGGAACGCAACCATCCCTCTCTATCACAACAATTCAACAGATAGTATCACGGGAATGGGGAGTAACTCCGGAAGGGCTTCGTTCTAAGACTCGGACTAAAACTCTGACTTTGCCACGTCAGATTGCGATGTTTCTAACTCGCGAGCTGCTCGGAACACAGCTCATGGAAATTGGAAGTGCATTTGGAGGTCGTGATCATTCTACCGTAATCCACAGTATCGAGAAAATTTCTGATGCCACACAAACTGACCCATTATTCAAAATTCGTGTGGATAAAGTACGCTCGGTCCTGGAAGCCATGAGATAACCTACCTAAGTCACAAATTCATGTTTGTTCCTTCTTCAAAATTGGCCGTTCCTCCTCAGCCAATAACATAAGGATCAATAGCGGAAGTACCTTAAATTGAATAACTTCTGCCGTTCTTCCACGTATCAACACAGCTCTACTACGACTACTAGTTATTTATCTACTAGAGGGTTGTAGTAACTACCTTAGAACTGTCCACAAACAGGAAATTCAGGGAATGCGTCTTACAATCTCTCGTGAGAAGCTTCAGGAAGGGTTGAACGCGGTTACAGCGAGCATTCCTGTGAAGACTACTCTTCCAGTGCTGGCAAACATCCTGGTTGAAACGACAGATCGAGGGATTAAGCTCTCAGGAACGGATCTGGATATTGCGGTGAGTACAGAGGTAGCAGCGGATGTTGAAGCCTCAGGCGCGGTAACGATTCCTGCGAAGAAACTCTCTGAAATTGCCCGGGAGCTGCCACCAGCTCCAGTAAAAATTGCGGCTGTCGGAGAACAGCGGATTACACTTGAGTGTGGTCGATCGAAGTTCAAACTACTTGGGCTGCCAAGGGATGAATTTCCGACCTTTCCAGCAGTACGGTTTGACGAAAGCTGGAGGATCAAGTCTGGAGATCTACAAAAGCTGATTTCGCATACTTCGTTTGCTGTGTCAACTGAGGAGAGTCGGCCGATTCTGAATGGAGTGTTGTGGGAATTGAGACCCGAGCGAATGAGTATGATTGCAACGAATGGTCATCGACTTGCTCGAATGACAGTTCCTGTTACGTCTGACTCAGCTCCATCTAACGATCTGATCGTTCCGCCCAAGGCACTGGAGCAGGTAAGGCGTTTATTTCCTGCGGAAGAAGAACTGGAAATTGGACGTGGTGAAAATCATATCGGATTTCGCTCACCTTTCACTGCTGTCTATACAAGACTGATTGAAGGACCTTATCCGAACTATGAACAGGTTATTCCCAAGGATAATGACCGGGTAGCGGTTGCAGACAAGGCGGCTCTTGTCAGTGCGTTGAAGAGAATGTCAGTGGTAGCATCAGATCAAACGCATAGAATAAGACTCTCGTTCAATTCTGGAATGCTGAAGTTTAGCGTACAGACTCCGGATCTGGGTGAAGCCCAGGATGAGCTGCCAATTCGATTTACAGGTGATCAGCTGGATATTGGGTTCAATGCCAGCTATCTCCTTGAAATCCTTCGGTATATACCCACAGACGACGTTCGTATCACGCTAAAGGCTCCGGAACGGGCAGCGACTCTGGAACCAGAAGGATGGTCTGATTCGGCTTCCTATCTCTGCCTCGTTATGCCCCTGAGGCTGGTTGATTAACCCGAATTAGTAGCATAAGGACATAAAAGTCCCTATTATTTAGTACCGAGATAGTACTAATCATTGTCTTTGAATAGTTGCTCCCGGGACGTCTGAGTGAATCTTTGAGAACGTCCTGACGTTGTTACGGTAACCAGGGTGGTGTTAGCTCCTGTGGCTTTCAGTAAGGCCCCCGTTAGAGGATCGATCAGGATCTGTGTGTTGCCGGTACCTTCGGTTCTGAGCTGAATTCGATGCTGTCCTTCAGATCCTTCCCCCACAGATGAGGTTTTATCAACTCGCTCCAGGAGAAGGCCTTTGCGTGTTCCGTTGGTTATTTCTCCCATCACTCGATAATGCCTTAACGCTGTAAGGGTGACTGGAATAGATCCGCTGCACGCTGCTGTTGAAGTGCTGTCCACCCAGCTTTGACCTCTTTGTAGCTGAATCGGAATAAGAACGAGTGAGCGCTGGATAGCTGAAAGCGCAATGCCCACCTGAGTGTTGCAGTCAGCTGGAGGATCAAGAGAATATTGCCCTCTTTCAAGACGTTCTGTGAATGAAATGGGAGATGAGAATTCCGAGACCACTACCGGAGAAGGCTTGCTGGCTGATGTCAGGGATAAACCTTCCACTGTAATCGAATACAAAACCCCCCGACTATCTCTGTTGGCGGACACTGTGAAATTTGTCATCAATGTCGTGCTGTCTCGTGGTTCAGCAGATGGCTGGTCCATCACGATGGATGAAATGGTCGATGATCTGTATCGATGCCGGCGTTCATCTGGTTGAAGTATCCAGGAAGCACGAGGGGAAAACTCTGGTGACAATGGTGATAGGGAGGAATCTCCTCTGATAACTGGCTCCGGCTCAGTTCGTGAGGCTACTGTGCGACAGGACGTGATGAAAGCGAGGAAAATCAGAAGGCGATGACGGTACCTGACTGACATGCTGAGACCTGATTCTGTTGGTAAAAAAGACAGCTCTTCAGGTAAAGGTTCCTGAAGAGCTGCTGTCGGGCAAGCATGTGTCTGTAAGCCGGGTTCTGTACGACGGTTGCCTGTCGTGACGATCATTTCTCTCGAAGTACGATCACTCGCACTTTCCAGCAGCCTACCCGCGGCGTCTTGATCGAGGTGGCACTCTCGCCGCTTCTTGGCCTTGCTCCAGCCGGGGTTTGCCGTGCCGCTCATGTTGCCATAAGCGCGGTGGGCTCTTACCCCACCTTTTCACCCTTGCCCTCAATCGAGGGCGGTTTGTTTTCTGTGGCACTTTCCGTCACAGTGATGAATCACCATGCCCAGGTGTTACCTGGCAGCTTTGCCCACGGAGCCCGGACTTTCCTCGATTTAGTGCTATGAAGGCACTAAATCGCGATCGTCCGACACATTTCGCCTGACATCGAAATATACAAACCTCAGTGACGAAAGTGCCTTGAATTGGCCGATGTCAGTTCTTGGTGGTGACGGTAAAGTGACGCACCATTGATATACTCGCTTTCGCTGATCGGACATAACCTCACCGGGAGCTGGTCATGTCACAACAGGTTAAACCTTCACCAAGACTGATGCCGGTCTCGACGATCCTCACTCCAGGCGAGCGGCAGCGTGTAGATGCCGCAGGAGAAGGACTGTATTCCACACTTCATCGTGAATCGCTTGATGAAGTGCTTGCCGATCTGAGGGAGAGAAGAGCTGGAGCTGTTCTCATCTCCATTGCGAAATACGGGCTTCAGAGCAGTGCGAGAATGGCTGCAATGGTGCGCGAATTTCCAAGAGTCCCAGCGATGGCCCTCCTGACAGAGAACCAGTATTCAACTCCGCAGAACCTTCTTTCACTTGGCCAGCTCGGTATCCGGATTCTTATCGATGCACGTCAGCCATCGGGATGGCAGACACTTCGTGAGATTCTGGCTGCTGAACGCTCGAATGATCTGCAACGAACTGCACTGGGCCAGTTGAGCACCGATCTATCCGGGGCTCCGGCCGACTGCTGGCGGTTTTTCGAGCTTCTGTTCAGCAGCACCCCACAGATCCGCAATGTGCGCCAGATGGCAAGACAGCTGAATATCCTGCCCAGCACTCTGATGAGCCGTTTCTTTAGAGCGCAGCTTCCTCCACCGAAGAGGTATCTGTCGCTGGCTCGCCTCATTCGTGCGGCGAAACTCTTCGAAAATCCGGGACTTTCAGTAGCCAGTGTAGCGAACTATCTGGACTATTCATCACCTCAAAGCTTTGGGCGTCATGTACGTACAGTGATGAATATGTCGCCGGTAGTTTTTCGGGAGACGTATGATGGAGCCGGAATGCTTCAGTACTTTCGCGGTGAGCTGATACTTCCGTACACTGGCGTTCTTCGCTGTTTCAGACCAGCGGTTACGTCTCCGGGATGGATTACCCGTCAGCGAAATCTCGAGTCAAGACAGACTAAGCCGTGAGCTCAGCGATTGTTGTCAGCGTTGTAACATCGTAGCCACGAGTGCGAATGGCCTCACGTCCTCCGTCCTGACGGTCGACGACAGCGAGGACTCCCAGGACCCTTCCTCCCGATGCCTCGATGGTATCTATCGCCTGGAGAGCGGACTTCCCGGTCGTTATGACATCTTCGATTACGACTACCTGATCTCCTTTCTGAAACGGGCCTTCGATACGATTGCCTGTGCCGTGAGCTTTTGCCTCTTTTCGGACGGAGAACGCACGAATTGGCATTTGCTGAATTGCGCTTGTGTGGCTTATTGCAAAGGTTACGGGATCTGCTCCCATTGTCAGGCCGCCAATGGAATCAGGGATCCAGCCGCGGTCTGAAATTGCTGACAGCCCAAGCGGCCCGATCACCAGCATTCCTTCAGGACTCATCGTGGTGAGTCTTGCGTCGACATAGATGTCAGACTGCTTTCCTGAAGCGAGAACAAAATCTCCTCGTTTCACTGATCTCTCAACGAGAAGTCTTTTCAGTGTCGCCATATTATCTGTACTGTCTGCCATGATCACTCGCATCTCAATGGGCTGATCGTCTCATGAGGAATTGATTTGCAGCCTCTGGTTTATCTGGTAGTAGGAGCAGTGGTCGTTGCTCTTGCATTGCTTCTGCAGCACGAAAGACGGCAAGCTGCTCGATTAGCGGAGCGTTCCCGGGAGCTCGAGAGACTCTCATCGGAACTCCTTCGGGCTAATCGGATGAAAAATGATTTTCTCGCAAATGTCTCGCATGAGTTGCGTACACCGCTTAATGCAATAGTGGGTTTTGTCGACCTGCTACGCGAGGGAGTTTACGGAGATCTGAGCCCTCGACAGGTAAAACCTGTCGAGAGGATTGAAGCTTCTGCAAATCATCTTCGACATCTCGTTGATCAAATTCTCGATCTTGCAAAGATGGCTGCTGGACGGCTCGATGTTCATTCCGAGCTTCTCGACATTCGTCCCTTCATTCTCGATGTTGCCAGCGAAGTCGAGTCTCTGGTAAACGAAAAAAGCCTGAGTCTTTCGCTGGCAATGGGAAGTTCGCTTCCGCGAATCAAAAGTGATCCGACTCATCTGCGGCAGATTCTGGTAAATCTGCTGGGCAATGCAATCAAGTATACGGATGCCGGCTCGATTGTTGTAAAGACGCGAGCCTTGACAAAATCCTTGGCTCTAGAGCAAGGGTTACCACAGCTCGTTGCTGATGCACACGAGAATATCAATTCGTGGCTGGCGGTGCAGGTGATTGATTCGGGTCGGGGAATCGCAGCTGCTGACCAGGAAAGAGTTTTTGAAGAATTTGAACAAGTGGACGCAGGGCCACGTGCAGATTCACCACATCGTGGCACTGGGCTTGGTCTCGCAATCTCTCGCCGCCTTGCGCGGCTTCTTGGCGGCGACCTTCTTCTCCAGAGTGAATCTGGAAAGGGATCGACGTTTACGTTGTGGCTTCCTGTTGGTGAGCTGGAATCAAGGACGTCTTAGGATCCCGCGCATTTTCGCAAACAATCCTGACTCCTCAGTTGCCTGAGCTTCTGGTTTGGCTGGAGTATCAGGATTGGAAGCAGCATCCTCAAACGCCTTCGTAAATCCCATTACGTCGGGATATCTGCTGGATGGTTCTTTCGAAAGGGCCTTCATTACGACCTTTTCCAGAGCAGGAGAGAACTTCAGCCTTTCCTTGGCTGCATTGAGCGGAATTGGAGGTAGTGTCAACAGCTGGGTGAACATCTCCCGTGGAGCCTTGGCGGTGTATGGCAGGGCTCTTGTCAGCAGGTAATACGCGATGGTCGCCAGGCTGTACTGATCAGCTGCCGGAGTGACAATCTCTCCGGAAAGCGCCTCAGGCGCGATGTACATGAGTGAACCGACGAAGAATCCAGCTCTGGTCAGCCTCTCGTCAGCTGGAGCTTGAACATCCGTTGCTATTCCGAAATCAAGCAGCTTTACCTGTCTGAGTTCCGGATCGTACATGACGTTTTCGGGCTTTAGATCACGGTGAACTATCCGCGCCGCATGGGCAGCATGAACTGCTGCTCCAATCTGCGTAATGATGACGGCTGTTTCTTCGGTAGAAAGGGGCGCGTACTGTTTGGCGTATTTCTCGAGCAGCTCACCGGCTGCCCACTCGATAGCCAGGAAATGAAGACCGGTATCAGATTGGCCAATTTCTATGGTACGTACCACGTTCGGGTGTTGTACTCTTGTGCCGTATTGCGCTTCGCGGACAAAACGAGCCACTGCGGTGCGATCATGTCGCAATTTTTCGCGAAGAACCTTGAGGGCAACGGTTCCATGGCTCGCATGTTGAGCCCTGTAAACCTCGGCAGTACCGCCCTCGCCAACCTCACTCTGTATGGTATACCCGGCTATCTTTGAGCCGACCAAGCTCTGATGAGACACGCCGGCGAAAGTAACAGAAACCGTTTTATGTGGATAGGGTAAACACAACAATGTGCGCTTCAGCCGCCGTTCGTCTCGGGCTCCTTTTCGGTTTGGTCTCTGGAACTGCCTCCTGCACCCAGACCAGGCCAGCCAGCACTGTCCCAGGGTCTATCCCGGTACCTTCTGTATCAGGGGGGATCAACCAGGGGCAGGACCCCAGCTCCGTTTATAACCAGATGGGGCTTATAGCAACCGGCAACCCGCTCTCCTATGTCGGGAAGATCGCGTATTTCGCTTCTCGAAGTCCCGATACCACTATGGTGCTTGCCAGCATTTCGATTCCCAATCGAATGCTCAGTTTTGTACGGGATGGCGATACATACCGTGCTCCCTATGAAGTGAAACTGCGTCTTTCCCAGGGGAATACGGAAATCAGATCGGTAGATGCAATGGAAATAGTTCGTGTCGGATCCTTCAAGGAAGTGAACAGAACCGACGAGAGTGTCATCTTCCAGAACTACTTCAGGGTCCCTCCGGGGAGCTATAACATCTCGTTCACGGTACGTGATGTTGCGAGCAACAGGGCTGCTTCCCAGGATGGTGCGATCACTGTACCGAGGCTGACTCAGGGACATCTGTCCACACCTCTTCTCGTATACGAGGCTACCCGGCGCAATACGCTCGACTCACTTCCACGTCTCCTTGCGAGCCCAAGATCGAGTGCCGTTTTCGGACAGGACAGCACGGTTTCTGTGTATCTCGAGGCTTATGGTCAACAACAGCGACTCCCGGTTTCGTTCGTCGTGCAGAATGAAAAAGGTGCCATAACCTGGCGGGATACTACGGTGCTCGAGAAAAACGGTGCCCTGATGAGTGGTGCCGTAACAATTCCGATCTCGAGAGTGGGCATCGGCGTTGCCAATGTGACTTTTATCAGAGCGGATGCCACGGATACAGTGCGTGCACCGGTGTTCGTGAGCTTCGGTAATGATGTTCCGCTTCTCTCGTACGAAGATCTGATTGGGCAGCTCAGATACTACGTAGCGCCAGAACGCCTGAAGAGTCTTCGGGAAACCCCTGTAGAAGAGCGTGGTCAGGCATGGGCTGCATTCCTGCGCTCGAGTGACCCTGCACCGTCCACTCCTGAGCATGAAGGCCTGCAGACATACTTTGCAAGGCTGCAGCAGGCTGCGCTTCGCTTCCGGGATGATGGGACTTCCCGCGCAGGATGGCTGAGCGACAGAGCGCGCGTCTATGTTGTAATGGGCGAACCGGATCAGCTCTACGAACAGACAACGAACAGCCCGCTGACGCGCACTTCGATCGGGCAGCGTGGGCGCCTGCAATACTGGGAGTACAGCCAGTACCGCGTGCGGCTCATTTTTTATGATGATACGGGCACTGGAAGATGGCGCCTGGCTCCCATCAGCGAGACAGAATTCCAGAATATAAACGCACGTCTTCTCGTGCACTGACGAGCCGCTTTATTAGCGACTTGACAAAAAACCAGGCCGATTCTATATAGACGCCGCACCGTATCACAGCCGGAGGCGGTTCACATGGCCAGGGGAAAGGTGAAGTGGTTCAATGACGCCAAGGGTTATGGCTTCATCGAACAGGAAGGTGGAGAGGACGTCTTCGTTCACTTCTCCGCGATCTCGATGGAAGGATTCAAAACGCTCGCGGAAGGACAACAGGTGGAATTCGATATCGAAACTGGCAACAAGGGACTGCACGCGGCAAACGTCCATACGATGGCCCAGGTCTGAATCGAGCCGACTCCACAATCGAAGGTCCTGCGCCCCTGCCCGGTTACGAGCAGGGGCGCTTTTATATTGAGTGATGCAGCTTCCAGAATCACCAAGACTTTTTCTTGTCGACGGATATGCGCTGATCTATCGCGCGTTCTATGCACTCATCTCACGGCCGCTGACAACCAGCAAAGGTGAAAACACTTCGGCCGTCTGGGGTATCTCGAGCTTCCTTCAACGGCTGCTCGACAAACACAAACCGGAATATCTCGCATGGATTCATGACTCGGGACTTTCATTCCGGCACGAGAGATACCCTGCGTATAAAGCGACACGCGAAAAACTGACTGAAGAACTGCAGGCTGACTTCGATCGTGGTATGGATCGCATCTGTCAGCTGCTCGACGCGTATCGTATTCCAATTATCACGCTGCGCGGTTACGAAGCGGATGATGTAATTGGTACTCTCGCTGCCCGGGGACTGGAGGAAAAACTCAACGTCGTCGTTGTTTCGGGAGACAAAGATTTTCAACAGCTCGTGAAGCCCAGTGTCTGGCTTCTCAATCCGGGTCGTGGTGGACCAGCTGGCGTTGAAGAACACTGGGTTGGAATGGACAACGCAGCGGAACGTCTGGGCGTGCCTCCTCAATACGTGACAGACTATCTCGCTCTTGTTGGAGATTCGTCAGACAATGTTCCAGGCGTCAAGGGAATTGGAGACAAGACCGCCTGCGAGCTTGTCACCCAGTATGGCGACATCGAGTCGATTCTCGCGCATGCGAACGAAATTCCCAAAAAGCGCCCGCGCGAAGCGCTGCAGCAGTATGCCGACAATGCCAGGCTTTCAAAGGAATTAGTAACAATTCGCGATGATTTACCCGTAAGCTTTGATGCCAACACAATGAAGCTTCGCGACCCTGATTACGCACGTCTTCGGGACCTCTATGTCGAGCTGGAGTTCCACACGCTCGCAAGAAGTGTCGGACTGCTTGTACAGAGTCAGCATCAGGAACCGGCAGCCGCAGTGGAAGTACGACTGTCAGAAGCTCCAAAAAAAGCAGAGTACGTAGTAGTAGATACAGTTGCAAAGATGCAGGAAGTCGTTGATCGAGCTCGTGAGAAAGGGGTTTTCGCACTCGATACCGAAACTGCGGTTGATCCCGATTCACCGCTTGCGGTCGATCCACTGAGGTCAACGCTGGTTTCAATTGCGATCGCTGTCACAGCTGGTGAGGCGTACTACCTGCCGCTTCGTCATTCGCAGTGGAAGGCTGCGCAGGGTGAACTGATGATCGATGCTCCTGGTGACCGCTCTCCTACCGATGCTTCTGAAGACCGTGGACTCGTTCAAGGCGGTGATGAGCCGGCAATCAAGCCGGTAAAGCGAAGCGCAAAGAAAGCAAACGCAGAAGCCGATGTAAAAAAATCCACACCAGTCACGAATCTCCCCGATCTCGCTTCACCTCAAATGAAGCCATTGCGGGATCTTCTCGAAGATCCGTCGATCAAAAAAACTGCGCACAATGCGAAATACGACATGCTTGTGCTCCGTCGTGCCGGAGTAAACCTGCAAGGTCTTGATTTCGACACGATGCTCGCGAGCTACGTACTCGATCCAGGACGACGATCACACGGGCTCGATGTGCTGGCGCTCGAGTTTCTTGATTATTCGATGATGTCATACGCAGATGTCTGCGGAAAAGGCAAAACCGCAACCCCCTTTGATCAGAGTCCTCTCGAAGCAGCGCGCGATTTTTCCTGTGAAGATGCCGACATGTCACTTCGCATGCGGGAAATCTTCGATCCACAGCTCGACAGCTCCGAAGTCCGGCCGCTGCTTCAGAATATAGAGATTCCTCTGATCAGCGTGCTTGCCGAAGTTGAATGGACCGGAATCTCGATCGATCTCCCGTGGTTTCATTCACTCAAGGAACGCTTCCGGCGCGAGCGACAGAATGTCGAGCAGCAGATCTACGCTGCTGCAGGAACTGAATTCAACATTGCCTCCAATCCACAGCTTCGTGAAATACTGTTCACGCGGCTTGGGCTTCCTGTGCTCAAGAAAACGAGCACAGGTCCGTCAACTGATGCAAGCGTTTTGCAGGAGCTCGCAGACGCGGGGCATGCGATTCCCGGACTGTTGATGGAATACCGTGAGCTCTCAAAGCTGGAGAACACATATCTGGACGCGCTGCCCGCGATGGTAAACCCGCAAACAGGAAGACTGCACACGTCCTTCAGCCAGACTGTTGCGGCGACCGGGCGTCTTTCATCGAGCGAGCCAAATCTTCAGAACATCCCAATCAGAAGAGAGCTTGGGCGTGCGATACGGCGGGGGTTCATTCCGCGGCCTGGCTGGAGTCTGCTCGCTGCTGATTACTCACAGATTGAGCTGAGGCTGCTCGCGCATCTCTCAAAGGATCCTGCATTTGTTGAAGCATTCAATGCAGGCGGAGACATCCATCGCCAGACTGCGGCAATCATCTTTGATGTCGATGTCAATGAAGTAACATCGGATATGCGTGCTCGTGCGAAGACAATCAACTTCGCAACAATCTACGGGCAGGGAGCCCATGCTCTGTCACGCCAATTGAAGATCGAACATGCGGAAGCCAAGGATTTCATACTTCGTTACTTCGAACGGTTTCGCGGAATCAGGAAGTATCTTGATTCAAGCGTCGACTTTGCGCGCGAGCACGGTTATGTGACGACGATATTTGGACGCAGGCGATACATCCCGGAGCTTCGTGAGCGAAACTTCAACACGCGTGCGTTTGGTGAGCGCGCTGCTGCAAACTCGCCAATTCAAGGGTCTGCCGCAGACCTCATCAAGATGGCGATGATTCGGATCGATGACGCTCTTCGTGAAGGCAGGTACAGATCGAAAATGCTTCTCCAGGTGCACGATGAGCTTGTGTTTGAAGTACAGCCGGATGAAATGGAGGCTGTTCAGGCTATTGTGAAAGACCGGATGGAAAATGCGGCACAGCTTTCGGTGCCATTGGTTGTCGATATGGGCGTTGGAGCAAACTGGCTCGATACGAAGTAAGCGTTACGTTTTTCGTGGATGGTTCCGAAACGCTGCCCAGTAAGCACCAATGGGCAGCGTAGCCACATAGAGGAGGGCCCACCACGGATTGAACAGTGCCGCTACCAGCGCGAATTGCAATACGTATGAGCCGAGAATGAACAGCAATGCGTAGATGATCGTCAGCATTGCAGGCTCATCTGGAGTGCGGCTGCGCTTCACAGCGAGATCGCGTGCGTAGTTGATGATGTAGCGGTGAGTCAACTCGCCCCATGCGCCAAGGGGTGACGCAAGAGGACGAACCCCCTCCCTTCGTTTTACAGATTCTCTGTCTGGCGATGGATGTGGCTGCTTGAGAGACACAGCAGCAAGACGCGATGAAAGCAAATCAGTAAGTGACTCGACACCTGTCGTCCCGACATCATTGATTGCAATGGGCTCGCCGACCTCCGCCAGCACCGCTGTTCCAGGATTTCCCTTTGCCTCGAAGGAAAGTCCAAGCGGCACTATCTGAAGGTTTTGGATATGGCGCTTGTCACGTGCTTCGAGGGCAATTCGCGATGCCCCAGTCTTAAGCGGGGCAAGCTCGGCATTGCTGTGGCTTATGCCCTCGGGAAAGATGAGAACCATCTCGCCTTTCTCGAGAACATCGAGGATAGCTTCAAATGCTCCGACGTTCCGCGCCGGATCAACGTTTTTTGTATTCCCTTTCTTGAGCTCGTCAGAGACACGACGCAGCGGAACGACTCCAACGATTGGGAACAGCCATCGGAGTAATACGCTGTCCATCAACGTTGCTTTGGCTGTCAGTGTAAGCCGGCGAGGTGAGATCCACCCTGCAATCAATGCATCGACGAGAGCGTTGTGATGGCTCGCTGCGATGATCACAGGACCAGCGAGAGGAATCTTCTCACGGCCGATTACCTGAATGCTCGAGTAAAACCAGTGGAGTGCAATGCCGGTAAACCAGCGCAGCAATCCATAAATCATGCTCTGAGCTGCTCACGCCACTTATCAGGAACCTTGAGCAGAATAATCAGTGCGAGAACCATGCTGATGGTGACGGTTAGCACTGCCGCACGATATGCGATGCCGGTTCCCATCGAAGGTTCGAGCCCATCGACTGTAAGTCCCCAGATAAGCGGGCCTGCAATCGCAGCTGCACGTGAGGAGAGAACCATGAGACTGAAAAAACGCGCAGCCTCCTCATCAGGCACGAGAGTGAGAAGCAACGGCCTCTCGGCAGTTGCGGTTCCGCCGAATATCAGCCCAATGCCAACACCTACCATCCAGAACATCAGTTGATTGGGGACCAGGATCATTGCAACCAGCAGTATCACCCAGCTTGCAATTGTAAATACCAGAGTTTTCTTCGGCCCCTTTCGATCGACCAGCTTGCCGAGGAAGTAGCTGCCTACTGCAGCGGGAATGGTCAGCGCAACGAAAAGAGTTATCTCCACACCATCCTTAAATCCCATTGCTTTCACTGCATAGAGAGCCATGAATCCGATTATGGTACCCATTGCATCCTGGTAAAGAAATGATGCGATAAGAAACCGGAGAGCTCCCGGATACCGCCTGGAATCACGAAGAGTCTCGACGACGCCGCTGAATGCTTCTTTCCACTGAACGCGGTGTCTGTCTATTCGGGCGAAATGATCCTTGCAGAACAGGAAAAGCGGGAGCGAAAACAGGAGAAAGAGGAGCGCAGTGGGAACGAAAGTAGAAACCCGTCCGCCATTGCTCGTGAACGGAACGACTGACCGCAGAAATGAAACAACGCTTTCCGGCAACGCACCGACAACAGGCAGCTTTCCGTTGAAGAATGGGGACACGAGCAATACGCCGACGATAGATCCTACATACCCGAGTGCTGTGCCAAGCCCTGACAGTCTTCCGAGTTGATCGGCGGGAACGAGCTCGAACATCATTGCATTGTAAAAAGGCATCGCACCCTGATATGCCCAGTTTGCAAGCACAAAGGCGGAGAGAATCGCAAGCGCCGGCATTCCGGCCAGCACATAGTCCACTTGTGCTGGGTTGGTGACTGAGTCGCCCACCAGCGGGACCACTGTCTGTCCAACAATTCCCAGCACCGCTGTCATCATCACCGAGATCAATGTGAAGCCAACGACCCATGCCTTTCGACGTCGCGTTGCATCGGAGATTGCACCGAACAAGGGAATCGAGATGACCACGAGCAGTGAAGAAACACTGCTTGCAGCAGCGGCCATTGTATTCGAAGCATGAACATCCTGAACAAGCCACAACGCAAAGAAAAGCGTCGCGATGTTCATGGAGAAAATCGTGTTCGAAAAATCGTAAAGCGCCCAGCTCATTCTTTCGCGAAATGGAGCCCGCTCGGTTACGATTATTTCGCCCAATCCCGAAACGACTGCAGGCGCGTCCATGGTATGTGTCATCCCGATGTGATTCCTAGATGGCTCGAGGGGCTACAAATTATCACCATGTCCCCACATTTCGCGCGCTCGATAACAGCTGTCCTGTTGACCGGTGTCATCGGAGCATGCAGCACCGACAAAAAGCCCGCTGCCGATACCACGACAGTCTTGCCTGCCGCGGCCAATCAGCCAGCCGTAACGTCCGTAAACACGGGGTGGCAGGATACTATCTCCGGTCCTGCGCTTGTACTTCCAGTTACGGATAACAGTGCGGCAGTATCGATCGTGCTGCCCATGATGAATGACAGCATGCTTTCGCGTGATTCGACCGTCAGTGGAGACTCGCTTCTCGGAACAACGGTCGACCTGTTTGACCGCTCAGGTCCCGCAGGCGTCGCACAGCTTTCATCACGAGGACAGTCTGCACCGGCGGAGGGCTGTCTTGCGTGGCCGGTGCTTTCTCTGCGGGATCCAATTACAAAAGCATGGCAGGTTGGATTCAAGGCAGGTATCGCTGCTTCGATTCCGCTCGATTCGCTGGAAGGAGCAGCATCAGCAGATTCTGTTCTCATTACGACAGAGCTTGCACGTCTTGCTTCTGCACTGCCTGCATCCAACGACCCGGCTTTTCAGGGTCTCCCGTTCTCAGTAAGAAAAGCATATCGAACAAAACAGAACATTCTCATCGGGGACATCGTGAGGAAGATCAACGAAGAGGCTAATCCGAGAGAAGAACATCTCTTGCTCATCGCAGAGCCAAACCCGACAGACCGCGCACACTACGTAACTGTGTTTCACAGTAGAGCGGCTGGATCAGAAGAAGCTGTTCGAACGAGTGACGTTCTTGCGGCGATTCAGTTCGTCAGGAATAAGCGAACTGCACTGGTGGTTTCTTTTGGATATGAAAATGGGAATCGAGCTGTGCTAATCGAGCGAATGTCGAACAACAATTGGAAGGTCACATGGAGGAGCGCGTATACAGGCTGTTAGTGCATCAAACCTGATCCGGCCATCTGCCCAGACTCGCAGGTGCAACTGCCTTACCTGCAATGCCTGCAAGACCACACAAAGTCAGGACGTAAGGCAGCGCGAGGAACAACTGATAAGGAACCGGCCAGCCAAGCGCCTGAAAGAAATACTGAAGTGCACTAGCCGCACCAAAGATCAGTGCAGCTGCAGCAACTCCGAGGGGGTGCCAGCGGCCAAGGACGACGATTGCAATCGCAATGAAGCCACGTCCGGCTGACATACCTTCAGCAAACGAACCGGCTTGAGCAATCACCAGCACACCACCGGCTATCCCACCCATTGCTCCGCCGAATAGAACTGAAAGCAGCTGGAATCTTCGGGCATGGACGCCCGCTGCAACCGCAGCTCGCGGATCTTCACCCGTTGCTCTCAGGCCAAGACCTTCGTGCGTGTGATACATCCACCACCATACGATCGGGATAATTGCGTAGAGCAGGTAGGTGATTGCCGGCTGTGCGAACAACGCTCTGCCAAAAACGGGAATGGATGACAACAGCGGCAGGTCGGTAGAGCCCATTGTTGGAATGGTCAGGGCAGCACCCGTTGCACCATAGACCTGCTGGTACAAAGTTGCGGTCAGTCCAAGGAAGAGGAGGCTGATCGCTGTGCCTGTGATAATCTGGTCAGCACGCATCTGAATTGCGAAGAACGCAAACACAAGCGCGACAGCAATTCCTGCAGTCATTGCTCCAGCAAAGCCGATCCAGATGCTGCCGCTTCCGGCGGCAACAAATCCGCCAAATGCTCCGGCAATGATGGCTCCTTCAAGTCCGATGTTGATAATGCCCGATCGCTCAGCAACAGTTTCACCAAGGGCGGCAAATCCGAGAGGAGTTGCAGTTCGAACTGCTCCTTCGAGAAATGTCTCGAATGCGCTCATCGTGCGGCTGTGAATCCCGAGATGCGACGACCTTTCATTGCAGCGAGTGCGAGCGCTCCGAGGATGAAGGCGGCTTCCACGACAGATGCGAGAGATGAAGGCACTCCAAACTCTCGTTGAAGCGCAATTGCGCCAGTCTCGAGAACGCCGAAGAATATTCCAGAGCCAATGATGCCGAGAGGACTGAGCCCTGCAATCAGGGCAACGGCGATTGCGGTATAGCCATATCCCGGCGACAGGTTTTCATAGAGCGCGAAGGTTACGCCAGTTACTTCAATACCGCCGGCAATTCCAGCAAGCGCACCACTGAACAGAAAAACGAGGAATGACGTTTTGCTTATGTCGATCCTGCCTGCAGTGAGCGCAGCACGTGGTGAAGCACCGGTGGCTCTGATGCGAAATCCTGCAGCAGTTTTCCTGAATACCCACGACAGCAGCGCAGCGATTGCGACCGCGACTGCAAAACCCATGTGAAGGCGTGTATCTGGTATGAGCAAAGGCAGTCGAGCTGAAGCAGCAAGCGATTCTGTCTGCGGGTATATGTGCGTCGACTCCTGGAGTGGCCCGCGGACGAGAAAGGACACGAGATAAATTGCGATGAAGTTCAGCATGATCGTGCTGATGATCTCCAGCACGTGAAATCTTCGCCGAAGCTCGGCTGCAATTCCTGCCCATACAGCTCCAGCAAGTGCTGCTGAAATGAGCGAGACAACAACAATGAACCGGCCAAGTGCATCGCTGCCTGCGAGAGACACGGTTGTTGCTGCAATGGCACCAACAAGCAGCTGACCTTCAGCGCCGATATTGAAAACTCCGCCGCGAAATGCGAGCGCGACTGCCAGACCGGCAATGATGAGAGGAGTAGATCTCACCAGTGAATCCGCAAAGAGCGCTAGCTCAGCTCCCATTGGTACCCAGCAAAGCCCTGCCGATCTGGTCTCTGTCGGGTGAAACTGATTCTACTTTCGAGCGCGAAACCACGAGAACCCGATCTGATAGATCAGCCAGCTCGTCCAGATCGCTCGAGTAGAACACGACAGCCGCTCCATCCGAGCGTGCTTTTCTCAGTCTTTCGTGGATAAACTCGGTTGCATTCAGATCCAGGCCCTGAGTGGGATTCTCGAGAATTATGAGCGGAGGTTTGTCGTACAGTTCACGTCCCAGCACGAATCGCTGCTGATTTCCTCCGGAAAGCTGTGACGGCAAGGCGTTGGTATCTGGTGTTCGTACGTCGAAGTCATCGATGATTTCCTGGGTATGCTGCCGAAATGAACCCCAGCTCAGAAGCCCATGACGTGAGCCCGCATCTGCAAGTGCCAAATTCTCAGGGAGGGAAAACTCAGGAATGAGAGCTTCATCCGCGCGGTTCTCCGGCACAAATCCAATCCGGGATGGAAGATCAATGTGGCCCGACCGGGGTTTTGTGCGACCGGCAAGAACCCTCAGCAACAGCTGAGCAGATCCATCGAGCGCCGCAATTCCGAGTATCTCACCAGCCTTGATCTCGAGGTTGAGCGGAGGACGGGCAATCCTGTCGGGAAGAACCACAGCGACGAGAGACGCAACAGAGGACGCTGCTTCATCCAGTTGTCGTGCTTTTGCTTGTGTGATTGCTCTGGATGATCTGCCCAGCATTGCTGTGGCGAGTGAGTCCTCGGTTGTCGCGCTCATGTGCGAGCTCAGCACCACCCGGCCATGTCTCAGGACTGTGACGTCGTCTGCGTGTGCTCGCGCATCGGCAAGTTTGTGGGTTATCAGAACAACAGCGCCACCACTTGCCGCAAAAGTCTTCAGCTGTCTGAATAGATCAGAGACATCCCTTGGCGTGAGAACCGCGGTGGGTTCGTCGAGAATCATGATCTTTGCATCATGCGCAAGAGTTCTGATAATTTCGAGCTTCTGTCGATCAGCGCTCCCGAGATTCTCGACTTTGGTGAATGGATCGAGCTCGAGCCCGGTTTCAAGGGCGATTCTCTTCAGCGTGCCAAGAATTTGCGATGTCGAAAGTTTTCCTCTTCCTCCAAGCGCGACGTTGTCGGCGACTGTCATCACTGGAACGAGAGAGAACTGCTGATGCACCATTCCAACCCCGGCAGCGATTGCATCAGATGGCGAAGCAAATCTTCTGCGATTGCCATTCACCTCCATCCAGCCTGAATCAGGCTGAATCATTCCAAATGCAATGCGCATCAGTGTCGTCTTGCCGGCCCCGTTTTCTCCAAGGAGTGCCGCTATGCGACCCCGCCGTATTCTGAGAGAAACTCTATCGAGAGCGACGACACTCCCGAATTGTTTCGTAATCTCGTGAAGGTCGAGAACACTGTCCCGGGCAGTATCTGCGCTCAAAGACCAGTGGGTGCGTGAATTGTAGTCCAGTCCAAAGCGAACTTTTTAGCGATGTGTTCTGCGAGAGCGCGAACGCCGAGTGTCTCGGTCGCATAGTGGCCAGCGTAGATCACGACTATACCAAGCTCTTCAGCCTGAACTGCAGTGTGGTGTGGCCCTTCGCCGACGATGAGAGTATCACAGCCAAGCTGATATGCTTCCTCGAGGGTTTCAGACGACGCGCCAGCTCCCGTGCACATTGCCCACTGTTTTGTCCGGCGATTCTCTGCAAAGCCACTCGAGATGGCGTCTCCGCCATGCTTTCTGGCAAACAATTTCGATCGCTGCAAAAGCTCACTAGTTGCAACATCGGTTTCACCGGAAAGCCCGATAGAGATTCCCTTGTACGAGGCGAAGTCACCTGATGGTTTGAGTCCAAGCTCCTGACATAGTAACATATTGTTACCAAATACCGGGTGTCGGTCGAGAGGCAGATGTGACGAATACACTGCGACGTTGTTCTCGATGAGCAACTTCATTCTGGTATATGCTGATTCAGTGATTGGCCGGAGGCCTCCCCAGAACATTCCATGGTGCAGGATCAGGAAGTCGGCTTTCTGATCGATTGCCAGGTTGACGACGCGCAATGAGAAATCGACAGAAGCCGCAGCTTTGGTAATCGTGCCGCTGTTCCCGAGCTGCAGGCCATTAAGGGCATTTGGGTAGTCAGGTACGGCAGAGGTTTCGAGCAGCTGATCGAGATATGCTGCGACGTCCAGTGTGGATGTCATTTCGTCGTCGCCGGCCGTGCGGAGTCGGGAAGAACTCGCTTCGTAAACCGACCGCTCACCATCTCTGCTCTAACTGAGTCGACCCTGCTCATGAGTCCCGCGGGAAGAGCACTCGAAAGGCGAGGATTTGGAACAAAGGTCACCACACTATCGTGCAATCCAAGGTGGAAGACTTTTCCTGTAAATCCACCTTTCTCGACTTCCCTGGCAATCAGTAGAAATGCGTGGGGCAAATCGATGACAACACTCCCGAGGGTGTGCCCAGGCGCAATGTCATTCTGATTTGCGTTTGATCCGATGATTCGAATGTCCCTGGCTTCCTTTACCGCTTGAAAAATGCCGAGTCCAGCGGCATCTGCGTTCTGGAAAATGATGTCAGCGCCGCGTGAGATCTGCGCGATTGCGTGCTCCTTACCTGCACTGACGTCATCCCAGTTTCCAATGTAGGAGACCACAACCTGCACTCGAGGATTCACAGACTTCGCACCTTGTTCGAAAGCCTCGAAGCTGCGCTTCACAGGAGGCAGCTCAGTTCCTCCAATCATGCCGAGTGTGTTGGATCTGGTAATGGTTCCGGCGACAATTCCGGCGAGATAAGACGCTTCTTCAAAGGCGAACTCGACGCCGGCCACATTCTGGGCGACGCTGGTTCCTGAGGTTACTACGTATACAGTTCCTGGAAAATCAGGTGCAACACGAAGCGCGGCATCCTGAAATTCAAATCCATGTCCAAAGACCAGATCGAATCCTTTTGCGCCATACTGCCTGAAATTCTCGTCAAACTCAGCAGGCGTCTTAGTCTGGATATGGCTGACCTGAGCGTGAAGGGTATCCCGTATTGCCATCAACCCGGCGTATGCCCCGCCGTTCCATGACTTGTCTGATACCGGGCCGGGGGTGAGCAGCGCGACCTTGAGGGAGGTAGTGTCCTGGGTTCCGCTCGTGCCTTTGGAACACCCTCCTATCGTGAATGCAATACTAGCCAGGGCGACTGTGGAAAACGCTCGCAAAAGTCCCATAATTTATCTGTTAAGCCATTGATATACTTGAAGTTGACCTGCTTGTGGAGATCACTGTGGATTGTTTGTTAACCCCATGAGCTCTGTCACTCTTTCCAAGTCATCAGGGGAATAAAATTCCACATTCAGAGTTCCGCGATTTCCACTTTTGAGAATGATTGCCACGTCGGTCTGAAGGTGCTTTCGCAGGCGCTGTTCGAGATTTCGAACTTCAGCCGGGCGGGAATCTACTTTTGTCGGGCGGCCTCGTTTCGCCTTTGTCCCAACTTTATCCGTAATTCCGATCTCGCGTACGCGCTGTTCCACTTCTCGCGCGCTCCATCCTTTCTGGACAGTCAGTCTAGCGAAAGTCGTAATACGCGCTTCGTCGAGTAGGCCGAGAAGCGGACGAGCCTGACCTGCTGTGAGCTGTCCCTCTTCGATAAATGTGCGTACCGCTGACGGGAGCTGAAGAATTCTGAGAACGTTCGCAACAGTCGAACGATCTTTCCCAACCATCGATGCGACTGTCTGCTGTGTGTAGCCGAAGTCTCGAATGAGCTTGTCGTATCCTTCGGCTTCTTCGATCGGATTGAGATCTGCTCGCTGCAGATTTTCTACGAGAGCAAGAGTGAGAATTTCCTGATCGCTCAGATTCTTCACGACGGCTGGAATTTTTTCCCACCCCAAGCCAGCAGCAGCCCGCAGGCGTCGCTCGCCGGCGATTAGCTCGTAGCCCTTTCCTTTTGGAGATTGTCGCACTGTAACGGGTTGCAGGAGTCCGCTTCCCTGCAGGCTTTCCTGGAGTTCCTTGAGCTCTTCAGGCTTGAAGTTTTTTCGCGGCTGAAATGGATTGCTTTGAATGTCCCTGATTGGAATTTCACGGAGTGCGGAATCTTCGCGTGTTTCGGTTGCACTCGACGCTGAGTTGAACAACGCGTCGAGCCCTCTTCCCAGTCGGCGATTCGATTTTTCAGCCATTTTTCCCTTCCGTTGTTCGAGCTATCAACTCGCGCGCTACGCCCATATAAGCTTTAGCGCCGACAGATGCGACATCGTACAGCATGATTGGCTTACCAAAACTTGGCGCTTCAGCCAGCCGCACATTACGTGGGATTACGGTCTCGAATACCGTCTCGCCGAAATATTCCCGGGCATCTGTAGCAACCTGACGTGAGAGGTTGAGGCGCGCGTCGTACATCGTTAACAGGACCCCTGCGATATTGAGCGATGCATTCACTCCGTGCTGAATTCGATGGACGGTGTTGAGCAGCTGGGATAGACCTTCGAGTGCGTAATACTCGCATTGCAGGGGAATGAGGACGGAATCCGCGGCACCCAGCATGTTGAGAGTAAGAAGTCCGAGAGAAGGCGGGCAGTCGATAATGATGAAGTCGTATTTGTCCCTGACCGGCTGCAGCGCTTCACGCATAGCGTGACCACGATTCTCGGTTTCGATCAACTCCACTTCAGCTCCAGCCAGATCGGGAGTGGCAGGTACGACGTCAAGAAGGTTGAAGTGCACGTTCTTATGGATGACGTCTTCGAGCTGGGAGGATCCTATGAGAACATCATATAGTGTAGCACCCAGGTCCGGTCCCTGAACACCGACTCCACTGGTGGCGTTTCCCTGCGGGTCTCCGTCGATGATGAGCGTTTTCTGTTCAGCGGCAGCAAGGCTTGCTGCGAGATTGACTGTGGTCGTTGTTTTCCCGACGCCGCCTTTCTGGTTTGCTACTGCAATCACGCTTGCCACGGGTGCTTTGCTCCTTAAGAGCGGGGAATGTACGAAAGCGAGTCGCTCCTGGGCAGGTGCGACTCGCTTGAGCGTGTCACGTGAAAATCCCCCTTAGGGACTTATGACGAACGTTTCACGTGAAAAATCATTTTGCTGAGAACTGCCACCGGGTAGTGACATCAACTGCCACGGTCTGATCTCCGGCTGAAATAGGAGTGTCTGCAGCCTGTGCGGCGATGGCTCCCTTCACCCGGAGCTCCATTGGCCGAGGCACCGGGGCGTAATAAGCTCCGACGGTAATCTCAAGAACACCGATGATGGATCCACCGGCGGCTTTTGCTGCCGCGTCAGCGTCAGACCGGGCTTTTCGGACAGCCATCGCAATTGCTTCTTGTCGAGCCGAGTCGGTGTTTGACGCATAGAACTGAAGAGAGCTGATCATATTTGCGCCCTTCCCAAGAGCTGCATCGATGGCCGGTCCTACCATATTGATGGACTTGAGCTCGACAGAAAGCGTGTTGGTCACGTTGTAACCGACTACAACCGGCTCCTTGTTGGGTTCATATCGCTGCTCGGGATAGACATTGTATCCAGAGGTTGCGATGTCCTTGGCGTCGATTCCAAGGCTGCGAAGGGCGTCAATGACTGCTTTCTGTTTTCGGGCGTTTTCTGTTGCTGCAGCGGCTGCGGTTTCTCCGCGAGTCTGGACGCTGATTTGGATGTTGGCACGGTCCGGAACGACCTTGATCTCTCCACGTGCTGTTGCAACGATTTGTGGAATTGGCGCTGAAGTGATAGGTTGCTGCGCTGATGCTGGCGCTGAAACAGCTATGATTGCAAGAAGTATCAGTTTTCGCATGGTTGGAATCCTTTCATGTTAAAGTGTTCGCCTTCATAAGACGCATCATTCCCGAGTCCTTGCACATTCTCTCCACAACAACGCCCCAACATGCAGGCTGATCGCGAAACAGCCATCAAGGCCACCGGCCTCATAATCCTCTCATCATGCGCGTTTGGATCGCTGAGCACGCTGACGGTTCTCATCAATCGATCAGGACTCCCACTGCTTCCCGCCATGCTCTGGCGCTATCTAATAGCCGCTGGAATTCTGCTTGTCGTTCTGCAACATCAGCGACAACTGATAATAGCGCGAAAGGACGCGCTCCGTCTGGTACTCACCGGCGGTCTCGCACAATCGACGATCACCTTCCTTTCGCTGCACGCACTCAACTATCTGCCAGTCGGACCACTCGCATTTCTCTTCTATACATATCCTGCCTGGGTTGCGCTGATATCGGCAGTCACCGGAAGAGAAAGCCTCACACTCTCGCGGGTCATCGCACTTGCGGTTGCAATGTCGGGCATCGTTGTAATGGTGGGACTTCCGAGCTCCGGCTCACTCGACAGATTCGGCGTGTTGCTGGCGCTTGGTACGGCGATTCTATACGCGATGTATCTGCCAACACTTCATAGGGTACAGGAAGGAATTCCCGCATTCGTATCGAGCTTCTATCTGATCATTGGTGCTTTCGCAGCGTTCTTGATGGCGAGCATCGTGAAAGGCGAAGTGCAGATCCCACAAACGCTGCCGCTGTGGGGATATGCAGCTCTCCTCGGATTGTGGTCGACAGTAATTGCCTTTGCATCACTCGTTGGCGGTCTTCGCCTTCTCGGCCCGGTGAGAACATCGATCATCGCGACAGTCGAACCGTTTTTCACCGCAATGCTTGGGTTCTTGCTTCTCAAACAGCCAGTGACACGGAATACTGTGATGGGGGGAATGCTGATCGGTCTCGCCGTCGTGATGATTCAGTACACTCCCACGGTAAGACCAGAAGCGAAAACCGTTTAGTGCGAGCCGGCTCGAGCTCGCCTCTTCTCCACTTCGATTACGAGATTCTGAATGTCGCTCGGACTCACGCCAGGAATGCGAGATGCCTGTGCGAGCGTACGTGGCTGAATGGTAGTGAGCTTCTGGCGCGCTTCGTACGAGAGTGAACTCATTTCGTTGAAAGCGACATCAGACGGAATGAGAAAACCTCCCATCGACTTCATTCGTTCTGCCTGTTCCTTTTCTCGTGCGAAGTACCCAGCGTACTTGATGCCAAGCTCCGCCGAGAGAAGTGACTCCGTTGAGAAACGCAACGAAACTCCGCTTACCTGAAACAACTCGCTCAGCGAAAGACCATGTCTTCGTGCAACCTCGGCAATCTTTACCGAGTGTGCCAATGCTGCTGAATTCACGCGCTCGAGCAAAGGCCTCGCCTGCTCAGGAGTAATGCTCGTTCGTTCCGCGAGCTCCTTAACTTCGCCCTCTTCACGCTGTCGGTTGTCTGCAATTGTCCGCTCCTGCTCTGAGTAGAGACCCAGACTTTCTGCAATACCGCCAAGACGCTGAATCGCGTTGTCCTGTCGAACAGTGAGGCGAAATTCGGATCGTGAAGTGAAAAGACGATAAGGCTCGTCGACACCACACGTGACGAGATCATCGACGAGAACACCGATGTACGAAGTCTCGCGGCCGAGGATGAGTCTGTCGTTGCCAAGTGCGGCTCGTCCTGCATTGATACCTGCGAGCACACCCTGTCCAGCCGCCTCTTCGTATCCAGTAGTTCCGTTGATCTGTCCTGCGAAGAACAATCCGCGAATTGCCTTTACCTCGAGAGTTGAATCGAGCTGCGTAGGCGGATAGTAGTCGTATTCGATGGCATAGCCTGCGCGATTCATTCGGACATTCTCGAGTCCGGGAACTGATCGCATGATATCGAGCTGAACAGGAGCCGGCAGCGAAGTCGACAGGCCGTTTACATAAAGCTCGGTAGTGTCGTGGCCTTCAGGCTCGAGAAAAAGCTGGTGCCGCTCTGCTTCGGGAAATCGTACGACCTTGTCTTCGACGGAGGGACAATACCGTGGTCCGCGCGCAGTGATTGCGCCACCGTACATTGCGGAAAGTCCGATGTTTTCCTCGATGATCTTCTTTCCTGGAGCGTCGAGATGCGTGATCCAGCAGGGCATCTGCTCGGGATGTCTTGTCACGTCACCATTTTTGCGCGGCGTCATCCAGAAATGAGACCATGAGTAATCGAACTGCTCTATCTCACTATCCTGCTGCTGAAGCTTCGAAAAATCGACTGATCGTCCGTCGATCCGCGGGGGCGTGCCTGTCTTGAATCGTTCAACCGTCAGGCCGGCACACTCCAGCTGGTCGGCTAAATGAGTTGCCGAACTCTCACCTGCTCTGCCGCCGGCCATGCTGGTTTCGGTGCCGATGTGGATCCTTCCTCGAAGAAAGGTTCCGGTCGTGATAACGACACACCTGCTGGTAAATGCGCGACCTTCCAGTGTCTCGATACCGTGTACTTCTGTTCCTTCGCCATCTAAAAGAAGACGGGCAACGGTCCCCTGAATTGTCTGGAGTCGGTGATGCTGTTCGATCAGTGACCTGACAGAGCGGCGATACATGCCTCGATCGCACTGCGCACGAGGCGCCCAGACTGCTGGTCCTTTGCTTCGGTTGAGCATCCTGAACTGCAGCGAAGAGAGGTCGGTAGCGCGGCCCATAATGCCGCCAAGGGCATCGACCTCACGAACGACGGTACCTTTGGCAACTCCTCCGATCGCCGGATTGCACGACATCTGACCGATCGTCTCGAGAGAACTGGTGACAAGTCCTACAGTTGCACCTGTACGCGCGGCTGCAACTGCCGCTTCGGTTCCGGCATGACCGGCACCGACGACTATGACGTCGAAGTCTGCTTCGGGGGAGATTGGGCGACTACTTGCAGGCATGATTGAAGCTAACGCGCTGAATGCGAAGTTTGTCAGCGTCAAATCAACGGAGAACGGCGCATGCCCCTGCCGGTTTCATCAGGCCTTCCGACGCTTTTCATTCGAAAGCAGGCGTTCGAGAAGGCATCAGTGGTGCGGTCGGAAATCGACAAGACCTTCAACCTCACCGACGCAGAATTCAGGGTGGAAGGATCGCTGATCGCAATCGGCCCGCTGCCATCAGACGAAATGATAGGACCAATGGTCGAGTATCTCGAACAAAAAGGAATCGTGTACTACGATGATGCTTTCGAGCTGAGCGGAAACTGGCCGGAGTGGCTCCGACTGTACGCAATGGCGCGCTAGAGCCGTTGTTCGACTACCGACCAGAGCTCTACTCTGGCAACTCCTTCTTCTACGGCGTCGATCACCACTTCGGTGCCAGCGGTGATTTCAGCTTCGCCAATTGCGCGAGCAGGAAGAACATGCTTCCTGTCCCATGCATACCATGTGATTTCGCCTGGATTCTCTGGAGTGATGTCATGGGTGACAGTGGCAACCTGCCCGTTGATTTCCTCTTCGTCAGAGTGTGCCGGAAGCGCGCCTCGCAGTGCCCACTTTGCCATCAGCACGATCATCCCTGTGAGCGCGGCTGCTCCGATGACAATCGATATGAGCAGAACAGGAATTCTCGAGAGTGCAGTTCTCGACGATAGCAGGTATCCACTGGCTCCCAGCCCAACTGCCAGGGCCGCAACCGTCGGCGGGTTGAGAACAGCGGAAGGCTTCTGTGACCTCCGCCGCTTCCATCGTTCCACTCCGTGCAGCATGACGTGGACTGCCAGGGCAAGTCCGACAAGAAAAACGAGCAGATAAAAAATCTTCATGATCATCGTTTACGTACCGAGATACTTTCTGAACCACGCTACAGTTTCGGGCCACGCTTTTTGTGTGGCGCTAAGATTCGCTCCGTTTTGACCGCTTTGCTGTCTGAGAAATCCGTGACCAGCGCCCTCGAAGATATTCGGTGAATACGTTTTTCCCATCGCTTTCATTGCAGTGTCGGCAGACGGGATAGTAGCATCGACTCGGGCATCATTGCCGCCGTATAAGCCGAGCACTGGCGCTTTGACGGACGTGAGTGATGCCGTTGCCGGGGATACGCCGTAGTACACGACCGATGCCCCAAGTGACGGAGATCGCACTGCGTGCTCAAACGAGACGCCGCCTCCCCAGCAGAAACCGACGATTCCGTATTTGTGAACTGCAGAAGGCAGTGCCATCGCATAGTTGGCTGCTGCGCTGATCTGTCGATGTACATCGTTCATATCGAGCGTCCTGATCGCAGCAACGGCCTGATCCGACGGGACGCTGTCGGTGGAATTTGGAAGATTCTTTGATGTCAGGAGATCAGGCGCGATCGCGATGAACCCTTCTGCCGCAAACTGGTCTGCGACCGCGCGAATCCACGGACTAAGGCCGAAGATCTCGTGAACGACAACAACGACAGGTGCTTTCGTTTTTCTCTCAGGATAAACAATCCAGGCGCGCACACTGTCGGCACCTGCCGGAATCATCACCCATTCACCGTGTCGTGGTGAAGCATTCAGTCTCGCGCGTGCATTGTCAGCATCTGCCGGGAGAGATGCGTTTTGCGGAACTGTTCCCACCGAAGGCGAGACAGTGTCGTGATCGGCATGCTCAGCAGCTGTATTGGAGCGTGCGGTAGTGCAGGCAGTCAGTAACGCGAACGACAAAAGCGACAATGATCGAACTGTGCTCATCTTCATGAGGGGATCTCCGGTGGATCAGGAAGAATGCTCGAGCTCATGTGCAAGAAACTCGCTCACCCGTTCTTCAAGGTAGTAAGTCGGTGACAATGGGTTCCGTCCTCCAACAAATCCAACGTGGCCACCATGCGGCGGGAACTCGACTATAAGATGTGGATTATTCGCTGCCCTGTCGCGTGCCTGATCGAGAACCTGAGAAGGCAGAAAAGGGTCATCAACCGCGCTCAATAGTAGCGTATTGATACTAATAGTCTCCAGCCAGTTGATGGAGCTCGATTTCGCATAGTAATCTCGAGCGTTTTCAAATCCATGGACAGGAGCCGTAAAGCAGTCGTCAAACGCGAACATCGTCGTTGCCCGCTCGAGGGCGTCACGTGAGACGAGATCGGGAAACTTCTCGAGCTTAGCCTGAGCCTTCCGCCTCAGTGATCGAAGGAAGTTCCACTGATACACCCTGGCGAAGCCTTCATCGATGTGTCGTGAGGATCGTGCGAGGTCATACGGAACCGACACAGCAGCGGCGGCCTTGATCCGCCTTGAAATACTGCTGCCCTGCTCACCCAGAAACTTGAGGAGCACATTACCGCCAAGCGAAACACCGGCGAGAACAATCGGAACATGAGGAAACGCCGATTCCAGATGATTCAACGCGAACGCAATATCGGTCGTTTCGCCGGAATGATAAGAGCGACGAGTACGGTTTGATTCGCCGCCGCATGACCTGAAGATGAGCACAGCGGCACGCCACCCCCGCTTTTTCGCTTTGGACAGAAGACCCTGGATGTAATGCGAGCGTACCGAGCCCTCGAGGCCGTGAAGCAGGACCAGAATGGGAGCCCCTGGTGGCGCATCGAGGTGATGCAGATCGAGAAAGTCGCCGTCGGGTGTCTCCAGCCGCTCGATACGAGTATCATGCACGTCGAGCCTACGGAAAAACTTGCCCCAGAAAGTCTGGCGGTGAGCACCGCGCAGCCACCACGCAGGAGAAAAGGACGAGGTCATGGAAGTACAGATCTTCGGAATCCGGAAGAGCGCAGACACGCGAAAAGCACTGCGCTTCTTTTCCGAGCGAAGAATAAAGACTCACTTCGTGGATCTGAATGAGCGTGCCGCTTCCCTGGGAGAGCTGAAGCGATTCGCGCAGAAATTCGGAATCGGCGCACTGATAGACTCAAACTCGGCGAGATTTCAGGATCTGGGCTTGAGACACGCTAGAATGTCGGACGACAGCTGGCTGACGAAGCTCGCAGATGAGCCTATGCTTTTGAAGATGCCATTAGTACGAAACAACAATCAGCTGACAATCGGTCTCGCTGAAGAGACATGGAAATCATGGACAGCAAAGTGAATTCATTTGGAACTTTTTTTCTTCCTGGCCCGACCGAAGTCCGGCAGGAAGTGCTGGCAGCAATGCTCAAGCCGATGATACCGCACCGGAGCGCCGAGTTCGAGGAGCTGTTTGGCCGGCTTCAGCAGGGTTTGCGACAAGTTTTTTTCACTCGTCGTCCGGTATACATCGCTGCATCTTCGGGAACCGGAATGATGGAAGCAGCGATTCGGGCACTTCCTCCGGGGCGGATTCTCTCGCTCGTCAACGGCGCGTTCTCCGAACGCTTTGCTCATATAGCGGAAATGTGCGGTCGTGAAGTTGACAGATATGAAGAGCCGTGGGGAGAAGTGCACTCGACCGAGAAGCTCGAAGACTTTCTCTCGAGGAAAGAATACCGGGCGATCACCGCTACGCATTCGGAAACTTCGACAGGTGCGCTGAACGACATTCGGGCAATTTCCGATCTTGCACACCAACATGAGGCGCTATGCATGATCGACAGCGTGAGCGGTCTTGCTGGCGCAGAGCTCAGATTCGATGAGTGGAATCTCGATTACGTTCTTACGGGATCGCAGAAATCCTTTGCACTGCCATCAGGTCTCGCGTTCGGTGTTGCATCAGAGAAACTCGTCGAGCAGGCGAAGAAAGTGACAAATCGCGGAGTCTATTTCGATATCGTGGAGATGGATCGCTACGCTTTGCAGAACCAAACACCCGCAACCCCGGCGTTCTCGCTGATGTATGCGCTCGAGGTTCAGCTCGAGTGGATCAGGAAAGAAGGAATCGAAAATCGGTGGACCCGTCACTCCGAAATGCTGAAGGCGACGAGCGAGTGGCTCGAAGAAAGCTCGCGCCGGCTTGGTGTTGGATGGCGTAACATCGTGAAAGCGGGTTCTCGGTCACCAACGGTATCGACAGTTCAGCTTCCAGAATCAATTTCAGGGCGAGCGTTCGTGCAGAAAGTAAAAGCACGCGGAATTCAGGTTGCTACCGGATATGGAAAGCTCGGTGATACGACGTTCCGCATCGGGCACATGGGTGACCACACCGTCACGACGCTGAAGAACTGCTTTGCCGCCTGCGAGCAGGCTGTTCGCGATTGACTTTAGTTTCCGTGTCAGGCGCAATGGTTCAATTCGGCGCAACGACACTCTTCAGGGACGTGACATTCACAGCGGCGAAAGGAGACCGCTGGGGAATCATTGGCCGCAATGGAACGGGCAAGACGACTCTCTTCCGGCTGATCACTGGTGAACAGGAGCCGACGTCGGGAATGATTGCGCGTCAACCCGGCGTTCGCGTCACACTTCTCGAACAGCATCGCGACTTTGGTGAAGCAGCGACGGTATGGGAAGCGGCTGCTGGCCCGTTCGCAGATCTGCTCGCGCTCGAGCAGTCCCTGGGAGAACAGGCGGTAAAGATCGGAGAGCTTGGAGAGCGATCCACACCTGCGATGCTTGCCCGTTACGACAGGGACCTGGAGAAATTCGATCGAGAAGGCGGATATACGTTTGCTCCTCGCGTCGATGCCGTTCTTCACGGACTTGGGTTCGATCCGGTAGAAGCGCGCACACGCTTGCTTCAGCAGCTGAGCGGTGGAGAACGCGGGAGGCTAGGCCTTGCCCGACAACTGGTGAGTCCAGCAGACGTACTGTTGCTCGATGAGCCCACCAACCACCTCGATCTCGACACAACGCGGTGGCTCGAGGAATACCTGCAGTCAACCGACAAAACCATTCTACTCATCAGCCACGATCGCGCGTTTCTCGCGAACGTTGTCGATCATGTTCTGCATTTCGAGGGAGATACCGCCTTCGCATATACGGGCGGATATGCATCGTTCGTGGAGCAGCGCGCACAGCAGCGACTGACACAACAACGTGCCTTCGACAAACAACAAAAGAGCATCGCGTCGCAGGAAGACTACATCCGCCGCAATATTGCCGGACAGAATTCAAAACAGGCAAAAGGACGGCGGAAAAGACTCGAGCGTCTGCCGCGGCTTGGTTCTCCAGTTGCTGGCGAAGCATCGTCGCTGGCATTGCGACTTACTGCAGGGGAGCGAGGCGGCGATCAGGTTGTAGTTGCAGATCATGTGACTGTCGGCATCGACGGCCGGCCACTCGTTCGTGATTTCACGACCGTGCTCAAGCGGGGAGAGATTGTCGGCTTGATCGGACCCAACGGTGCCGGCAAATCAACGCTGTTACGCACACTGCTCGGCGAGCTGGAAACGATTGATGGCGAGCTCAAGCTCGGTGGATCAATTGCTCCGGCGTTCTACAGACAGGACTTGAGCCAGGTGCCGATGGACAAGTCGATGTACGATGTCATCGCCGACCTCCGACCATTGTGGGAACGCCGTGCAGTACAAAGCCATCTCGCGCGGTTTGGTTTTTCGGGAGACGAAGTACAACGCACTGCATCGACGCTGTCGGGAGGAGAGCGAGCTCGACTCGCACTCGCGATGATCGTGCTCTCTCACGCAAACCTGTTGATACTGGATGAGCCGACCAATCACCTCGATGTCGAATCGATTGAATCACTCGAGGATGCGCTTCAGGAATACGATGGCTCGGTGCTTCTCGTCAGCCATGATCGAGAGTTGCTGCGCGTTCTAGTCAACCGTGTGTGGGTACTTCACGATTCGAGGATCACTGACTTCGGCGGCGGATTTGGCGAATGGGAAATTGCCAGCGAAGAGCGTGAGCACGCTGCGCAGGTGAATGCAGCCGAAGAGGAAGCGCTGCGACGCGTGCACGAGAAACAGAAAACAAAGCGACGCGAAGAAGACAGGGAGAAACAGCGCGACGCTTCACGCGAGGCGCGGCGTAAAGCAGAAGACGCTGAGCGGGAAGTGGCGGATCTCGAGAAGAAAATCGCAGAGCTTACCACAGAGCTGGCTGATCCCGCTCTCTATACGACGGATTCAGGCAAACGGAGGTCTCTCGAAGCGGGTACCGAGCTCGACAAGCTCAAGAAGAGACTCGACAAGGCGATCGAGAATTGGACGACCGCGACTGAAGCAGCTGAAGAAGCAGCGAGAGCCTAGAACTCTCCGATAAATCCGATCTCGGGCTCGAGCCGGACGCCGAACTTCTTTTCGACTGCGTCCTGCGCAATGACGATCAACTCTCGAACATCTTTGGCGGTTGCACCGCCCAGGTTTACCATGATGTTCGCGTGAATATGCGATATCTGCGCGCTCCCGTGGCGATATCCCTTGAGACCGCATTGATCGATGAGCCGGCCAGCGCCCATTCCTTCGATCTTCTTGAAGATCGACCCGGCGCTCGGATGAAACTGAAGCCACGGGTGTCTGGCTCCGCGCCAGCTCAGATTCTCCTGCATGATGCGATGCATTACGGCAGTATCGCCGCGTTCCAGCTGGAAGGTCACCGCAAGTGCTATATCGCCTCGATGATGTAGCACACTTGTGTCATATCCAAACTGCATGTAATCGGCGTTGACGGTCTTTCGGTCTCCTTCCTGGGTGAGCAGCTCACAGGATTTGAAGACTTCCGCGATGAACATCGTTTTCTTTCGTTCCGGTTCGGGCTCGAGAAAATGCAGGTTCTGCCACACGGCACCGCCGACGGTGCTCGGGATGCCGACGTAATGCTCGAGGCCGGACCATCCGCGCTCGACAGCTTCGGGGATGAGCTCACCAACTACGGCACCACTCTCGACCCATAGCTCACCTGAGTCCGAGAATTTGAAATGACTCGCGTGGTTTCGAATCACGATACCGCGAAATCCCTTATCGCCAACGAGGATATTCGCGCCAAGTCCCAGAACGAAGTAAGGAATCTGTAGATTCCTTGCCGCGAGCACCGCGGTTGCGAGATCTTCTGCGGTCCGTGTCGAATAGAAAAGATCTGCAGGACCACCGATACGGAATGTGGTGTATGGAGATAGAGGCTCGCCGCGCTTCAGCTGGGAAGAGTTGAGCTGGGCGGCTAACTGTTCGTGCTTGTCAATCATCGAGGCTCATTGAACACAATGTCTCAAAGAAATCGCAGTCGGGCGTGGCTCGCCACTATGCTCATGCTCGCTGGTGCTTTCATCGTGCCATCAATTGTCTCTGCTCAACGGGCAGAGCTCGAAAAAATCATCAAGCGGAAAGTTCTCGCCAACGGGCTGGAAGTAATCGTAGTAGAGAATCACGGCGTTCCGCTCGCAACCATAGAAGTGGACGTAAAGAACGGCTCATTCACACAAAGCCCTGAGTATGCCGGGCTCGCGCATATGTACGAGCATATGTTTTTCCGCGCGAACTCGAAGTTCCCCGATCCGGAAGCTTTTGTTGGACGCGCGGGAGATCTCGGAGCCGTATTCAACGGAACCACAGCGGAAGAGCGCGTCAACTATTACCTGACCGTTTCCGCAGACAGCATGGATGCCGGGATTCGGTTTCTCGCCTCAGCACTGCTCGCTCCGCTTTTCCGCCAGGATGAGCTCGAGCGTGAACGCCAAGTCGTGATCGGTGAATACGACCGCAACGAATCGAGCCCATTCTTTCAGCTGAATCGAGAAATGGACAAGCTTCTTTATCCGGGGAACTTCAGCCGCAAGAACGTGATCGGTGACCGCCAGGTCATTCTCACGACCACGCCGGAAAAAATGCGGACGATTCAGCGTAAGTATTACGTCCCCAACAATTCAGTTCTGATCGTCGCAGGTGATGTAAATCCAGAACAGGTATTTGCGTCTGCGGAGCGGGAGCTTGGCAAGTGGGAGAAAGGTCCTGACCCATTTGCGGCGGATCCAATTCCAGCGATTCCTGCTCTCACAAAGGATCAGGGAGTTGTGGTTGAGGCGGGAGTCGGCGCCGTAACGGTCTTTCTTCAATGGCAGGGACCAAGCGTCGGAAAGGATCCCAGGTCGACATATGCAGCCGACGTCTTCTCCGATGTCCTGAATGATCCAGGCTCGAACTTCCAGCAACGACTGGTCGACAGCGGATTATGGCAGAGCATGGGGGTCAACTACTACACGCTGAACAATGTCGGGCCGATCACGATCAGTGGTCAGACGTCGCCGGGAAATCTAAGAAAGGCTCTCAAGGCTCTCGAGGCGGAAATCGCAAAATTCGATGAGTCCGGGTACTTCGATGCCGGCGAGCTTGAATCGGTCAAGGCTCATCGTGCGGTGACATCTGCATTCGATCGCGAACGATCTTCGGGCTTTGCGCATACGCTCGGCTTCTGGTGGAGTGTGGCGGATCTCGAGTACTACATGGGCTACGTCGACAATATGGCAAAACAGAATGTCGAAGACCTTCGCGCGTATGCGACGAAGTACATAATCAACAAGCCAAGAATTACTGGAGTGCTTATCGATCCGGCGTCTCGCCAGCAGCTTGGTCTGACCACTCAGGAGCTTGCGACGCGAGGTGTAGAGTAATGCTGCTTTCAATTGCACTTGCGATGACAACGCTGACGTCGAGCTTCGACGTCGGCGGCGTGAAGGTGATTCTCAGGGAAAGCAAAGCGAACAATGTCGTCGCCGCTAATCTCTACCTGCTTGGCGGCGCACGACAGGTAACAGCGGCGAACGCAGGAATCGAGGCGCTTCTCCTCGAGGTTTCCGAACGCGGTACGAAGAATTATCCGAAGGCTACTCTGCGGCGAAAGATGTCGCGTCTCGGAAGCGAGATCGCCACTGTTCCGTCGGACGACTGGACGATGTTTGGTATTCGTGCAACAACCGAAGTATTCGATTCAACGTGGGCGATCTTCGCTGACCGTCTCATGAATCCAACGCTCGATGCGGAAGATGTCTCTCTGATCAAGACGCAGTTCATCTCGGGGATCAATCAGCGACGCGACGATCCCGATGCACTTGCCGAGTATCTTGCTGACAGCATCGCGTTCACAGGTCATCCGTACGCGACTTCCGTGATTGGAACGGCGTCATCGATTTCGTCGATCGATGCTGCGGCACTCAGGAATTATCAGGCGACGCAGATGGTGAAATCGCGAATGCTGCTGGTTGTTGTCGGCGATGTCGATCGGGCGCACATCCAGCGGCTCGTTACCGCAACGCTCGCGAAGATGCCGGAAGGAACATACAAGTGGACTCCACCAGCGCGGCTTCCAGAAGGCAAGTCTGCAGTCGTTGTCGAACCGCGCACGCTTCCCACGAACTACATCGTCGGGTACTACAGCGGCCCCCTCGCGAATTCAGAGGACTATCAGGCGCTGAGGATTGCGACCTCCGTTCTGACAGGGCGCATGTTCTCGGAAATACGCACGCGACAGAATCTTACGTACGATGTGCACGCACCCTTCCTCGACCGCGCAGCAAGTGCAGGTGGGTTGTATGTGTCGACCACTGCGCCGGACACAACACTTCGGCTGATGTATACGGCGGTGAAGGAGCTGCAGGACGGCCTGCTCGACAAGGATGGGCTCGAGCGGCTCGAGCAGCAGTTCCTCACGGAATATTTTCTCGACAACGAAACCAACGATGCCCAGGCCAGCTTCCTGGCGCGTGCCCAGTTGTATCGGGGAGACTATCGGCTTGCCGACAAATTCGTGGACGAGCTCAAGAGCGTTTCACCCGAAGCAGTCCAGCGGGTGGCTCGCAAGTACATGAAAGGAATCAGATTCGCGTATGTCGGAGATCCATCACGACTGAGGCGCGACCTGATAACCCGCTTCTAACGAAATTCCGGCACGATTTCTGACGCACGGGCGGCCAGCGCTTTGATTTCCATGGCTTTGTGAATAACTTCACAATCTCCTGCCGGAAGCTCTCCGGCAGGTGGGAAATCTCAAACTCAGAAGTAACCTTGTACGGCAATGGAGGCCACTAGGAAAATGCGGTTCTACGGAATTGCGCTCGCAGCGAGCGCGGTTGTTCTCGGCGCGTGCGCCGGCGGTGACAAAAATGCCGGTGATACGACGGCCGTTGCTGTCGATACGACGGCCGCGCCTGCAGCAGCAGCTCCTGCTCCCGCGGCACCGGCAGGCGGTGCGGTGACGGCAGCACCGATCACCGGTACCACCCATGAAGTGAAGATGATCGGCGATGCCACTGGATATAAGTTCGATCCAGCCAACATTACCGTTAAGGCTGGCGATGGAATCAAGTTCACCGTCGTAAACGGCGGACCTCACAACGTCGCCTTTGATCCGGCAACCATTCCTGCAGATGTTCAGGGTCAGCTCGATGCCAACATCCCTGAGAAGATGGGACAGCTCTCGAGCGCGCTGAAGACAAACGCTGGCGAGTCGATTACCGTCTCGTTCGCGAACATCAAGCCCGGCAAGTACCCTTACCACTGCACTCCGCACCTTGCCCTCGGCATGAAGGGCGAGATTACGGTTCAGTAAGCACCGGAACTTCAAGGCGGGGGCATCAGCAGATGCCTCCGCCTTTTTTTTTCGCTTCAGGGTAGCGTTCGCATACGATGTGCATCATCATCGACCTAATCGTATGAAAAAAGTGGAATGAGCAGGCCATTCAGCGGCGCCAGCTACTGGTGGACCTCATCGAGGTCGCGTAACGCTTCGCGGCGATTTGCAATCATGGGAATCGTCGGAGGCCTCGTGTTCATCGCTTCACTGATAGCCTTTGTGCTTGTGCCGAGGCAGGCGACTCGTGCAGCGGTACGTGTATCGGCTACAATTGAGGAAAGGCCTGATTCCAACAGGACCGTCGCGCTGCGTGACAGAGCAGCAGCGAGAATCGCGAATGCGGATTCGATGCTCGACGCCGCGCGACGTGTTGCAGCGCCTGTACAGGCCGCAGTCGTCGATACGTTTCCTCCAGAGGCAATAGCGCAACGCCAGGCGCTTTCGGCCGAAATCTCAACGCTCAATCGGTTGATCGACCGAGCGGACAACGCTCCCCTTCCTGCTTCGTATCGCGCGCTCGCAACAGCTCCATCACTTGCAAGTGATCCAGTGATTCGCGCGCTTCTCGATTCTCTCTCCGACATCGAGAGGGAGCGCGATGCATTTGGGACTGTCGGTGGTGTGGATCCCGTATATGTCGCTCTGACGTCACGCGCGACAGCGGTTGGCCGGTCCATTCAGTCGATCGCTGAATCAAAACGTGCCGAAGCACGGCAGCGGTTGGCGCTTCTGAGACCCGCTCCAGCACCGACTGCGCCGCGTCCTCAGGTGGATACCGCGAGGTATCGTGCACAGCGAGTCGAGGCGGAGCGCGTGTATGCTGATGCTTTCCGCGCGCTGGCACAGATGAGGGCGGTGAACGATCGTATCGATCAGGAAACTTCGCGTGCGCGTGAGCTGGCCAATGTCGGAGCGCCACCGCTTGCGATGCTTGCCGCTGCACTCGTGCTCGCGCTTACCCTTGGATTCGGTGCTTCATTTTTCATCGAGCTGAAGAGACCGACGATAGCTGATTCACGTGAAGCGGAGCAGGTAACAGGCGTTCGCGTTCTTGGTGTAATAGAGCCGGCCGAAGTAAATGTGGAGCGCACGAGACGCCTGGCAGATGAGATGACTCCTCCGCTCATCAATGTTGTTTCAGAGAGTTACCGGCGGTTGTATCTCCACCTTGCGGCTACGGAAGCCAATGTTCCGATAGTGACAGTTGCGGGCGATGAGGGCGCAATTGTCGCGACAGTGGCGTCAAATATCGCAGCCGCCGCCGCCTACGAAGCACGAAGCACACTCCTGGTGGACGTGGATTCGGTCACGTCTTTTGTCGCTGCAATTTTCCGGATACCTTCCAATCCTGGACTGGCGGGAATGATCTCAGGACGCTCCGAGTGGTCGAGCTCGATCGTTCAGACGACGGTTGGCCGGGACCGCACGCTCGACATCATGCCGAGCGGTACGAAAAGGCAGGGTCCGCCTGGTGCTGAAGTGGCGAAAAAGATTCGCGGGAATTTCGCGAGAATGGAAAAGCACTACGATCTGATCGTCATCGCCGCGCCTACCGGATACCTTCAGCGGAGCCGTGACAGCATCATCCCTGGCCCGGATGTAATTTTGTGCGCGAGAGTAGCGCACACGAGGCTTGCCCGCCTCAGGGAAGCGGTCGAAAGTCTTCGCGTGCTTGATCTGCGCATTCAGGGACTTGTTCTCTGGAATGATGACCTGCCGGTGATCGAAGCGCAGGACGAGCACAGCGAGTCGGGACTCTCAGCAACATCGGGAACATTCAATCTCGCCGGAGTCCGCTGACCACCAGATGGCCGAGACAACAATCGATCTCCGCGGAATACCTCTGGCCGAGGCATATGACGAGCTGTGTGTTCAGGTCAAAGCAGTGCTGGAGGGTATCGATGATTCAGTCGCTGCGATGGCGACAATCAGCGCCCTGATTCACAATGCGTTCGGGCATCTATGGACTGGTTTCTATCGTGTGGTCGAGCCTGGCCGGCTTCTGCGGATTGGTCCTTATCAGGGCACTCTGGGGTGCATGGAGATTGAATTCGGCAAAGGTGTATGCGGCACAGCTGCAGCCGGCGGCAAGACTGTAATTGTCGAAGACGTAAATGCATTTGCGGGGCACATCGCCTGTGATGCACGGTCGCGCTCGGAGATAGTCGTGCCGGTCTTCGATGGGAATCACGAGCTGATTGCGGTGCTCGATATTGATTCGGAGGAACCGGGTACTTTTGGAGAGGCGGATCGCGAGGGCCTTGAACGGGTCGTTGCGTGGTTCGCGAAAGGTGCCCCGTGGGCGTGAAGGGATACTCTGACGCGATCAATCATGCGTTCGCATTCGCGGCCAAGCATCATGACCGCCAGGTCAGAAAGGGAACAAAGCTTCCCTACTTCACGCAGCCTGCGAATGTAGCCGTGATACTCTCGCGCTACGGATGCGGCGACAACACAGTCGTTGCGGGAATTCTGCACGACGTAGCGCAGGACTCGATTCGCGAGGGAGCTACTCTCGAAATGCTCGAGCAGCGAATCGGCGAGAAATTTGGCGCGGAACCGCTGTCACTTCTGCTTGCTGTTACGCAGCGACGACTGGATGATGACGGGGTAGAACTTGATCTGGACGAGATGAAAACCGACTATCTCGACCGGTTGGCGTCAGCTCCGCGGCCAGCTCTCTGGGTGAGTGCAGCAGAGAAGCTGCACAACGTGAATTCCCTTCTCTCTGATGTGCGCCGCACCATGGATCCTGATTCGGTCTGGTCGAGAACGAGCGGTGGTCGAGACACGACCGTCAAGTGGTATCGTGATGTCCTGAATCGGTTCGCTCAAATCGGGTTTACCGAACCGATTACGGAAGAGCTTGCTGAAGCAGTCACTGCTCTGGAGAAGTCCTAAGCAAGAATCGGCTCGGGCCGTACCGTGTACTTTCGCTCCACATAATCTTCGAGGATCTGAAGGAATTCCGGGACGATGTTGTCGCCTTTGAGGGTGACCATCAGCTTGCCGTCGACGTATACAGGTGCCTTTGGTTCCTCGAAAGTTCCGGGCAGCGAGATGCCGATATTCGCGTGCTTCGATTCGCCTGGCCCGTTAACGACGCATCCCATCACGGCAACCTTGAGATCACTCACGCCGGGGTATTTCTCTTTCCACACCGGCATCTGCTCGCGCAGATAGATCTGGATATCCTCGGCCATGTGCTGGAAGAAAGTCGACGTCGTCCTTCCGCATCCCGGACATGCCGTCACCTGAGGATTGAATCGACGCAGATCGAGCGATTGCAGTATCTGCTGTGCGATTTCGACTTCTTCAGTCCGATCGCCGTTGGGCTTGGGCGTGAGCGACACTCTGATGGTGTCACCAATTCCTTCGGCAAGAAGAATCGAGAGTGCAGCGGCGCTGGACACTATTCCCTTGCTTCCCATTCCTGCTTCAGTGAGACCGAGGTGAAGCGGATAATCGCATCGGGACGCGAGGCGACGATAAACTTCTACCAGATCCTGCACGCCTGAGACTTTCGCGGAGATGATGATCTGGTTGTGCGGTATGCCGCACTCCTCAGCAAGCTCCGCGGAGCGGAGCGCACTCTCGATCATCGCCTCGATATAGACTTCTTTTGCGTCGAGGGGCTCACTTGCGGACGCATTTGCGTCCATCATCCGTGTCAGCAGATCCTGGTCGAGCGATCCCCAGTTCACACCGATACGCACGGCCTTGCTGTTTTCGGCAGCTATGCGCGCGATGATGCTGAAGTTTTCGTCTCGTCTTTTGCTCCCGACGTTTCCGGGGTTGATGCGGTACTTGGCGAGAGTTCGTGCTGTGTCGGGATAATTCGCGAGGAGAAGATGTCCGTTGTAGTGGAAGTCACCAATCAGTGGAACATTGACGCCCATGGCGGCGAGCCGGGAAGAAATTTCCGGAACTGCAGCTGCCGCTTCTTCATTGTTGACTGTGATGCGCACGAGCTGAGAGCCGGCTGCAGCGAGGGCTGCAACCTGCGCAGCAGTAGCGGCAGCATCAGCTGTGTCCGTGTTCGTCATCGACTGGACGACGATCGGATGTGCTGAGCCGAGAGGCACTCCGCCGACGGATGCGGAGACAGTTTTTCTGCGTGGGTTGAAAGTCACTTCGTTATCTTTGGCTTCGAGATAAAGCTAATTCTCCCGTGAAACGCATGCCCTGCCCGGAGAGACAATGACTGATACACCTCCGCCAACGAAGCCTTCCTGGAAGCGTCGTCACTGGAGGAAGATCACTGGTGCGCTGATAGTTCTGGTTCCCGTTCTGATCTTTGCGCTGTGGGCGGGAATAACTCTCGCGTACGCGTACTCGAAAGGTGATCGTGCCGGATACACCCAGAAGATTTCCAAGCGTGGCTGGCTGTGCAAGACATGGGAAGGAGAGCTCGCGCAGGCGAATCTTCCTGGCTCCATGCCGCAGATATTCAAATTCAGTGTTCGGAACGATTCAATTGCACGTCTCATTCAGGAAAGCCTTGGCAAGAGAGTGTCTCTCACCTATGAGGAGCACCGCGGCGTGCCTACGCGGTGTTTCGGAGAAACTGAGTACTACATCACAAATATTCGTAAACTTGAACCTTGAACATTTTTCTATTGACCGCATTTCCTGACGGTTGTATGGTTTTGCCCGAGTAACCCGGCCTTGGGAGCCCAGTCAGGGATCCTCGAGTGCTTCATCCGGCGACGCCCACAGTGGGCTGAGCCACAGTTGCCCCGGAGACGGTGAATTCCGGATTCGGGATTTTTTACCAGGAGCAGGAATGCGTACGACCGGCAAGGTTAAATGGTTCAACGATGCGAAGGGCTTTGGCTTCATCACCCCTGACAACGGACAGAAGGACTGCTTCGTGCATTACAGCGCGATCTCCGGAAACGGATTCAAGTCTCTCGCCGAAGGTGATACGGTGGAGTTCGACATCGTCGAAGGACAGAAAGGTCCGGCGGCTGAGAACGTTTCGAAGACCAGCTAAGGCGCGGGTACAATCGAATTGAGAAAGAGGGTGCCGAGGAGGCACCCTCTTTCGTTTCTAGGTTTTGCGGCGCGGCCTTCCTCTTTGCGGCGAAGGCGCAATCTCCACAGCGTGAGCAAGCCGCTCCATGACGTTGGCCTCAGTCCGGCGAAGCTCGAGTATCAGGCTCAAGCCATCGCCAGCCTCGATCCTGGCAGGGTCAGTTCCCTGCTCTATCAACTCTCTAGCCAGCCGGAGCGCAGCCGGCATGGTGGCTCCCAGGGCTCTGGCAAGCCGAACGGCAATCTCCATAGTCAAGACGGCCTTTGGAGTCAGTCTTCGGGCAACGCCCTGGCGCTTCCTGATGACTCCGTCGATCTGGTTCTGAGAGAGAATATTGTCGAGCCATTTCTCTGGCATTCGGAGCGTAACTGCTGCAGTTGCAACTGTATAGGCGCGCATAGTGTAATTATCCTAATTGAAAAGGATAATTAAATCCACCCAAATCCATACATTTGAGGTGCAACATTTGCCCTCCGCTCACGGTACCTAGCAAGAACCACGAGCGGGAAATAACGCTCAAACCAGCACCTCAGCAGGAGCAAGGCATGACAAGAAAGATCTATGCAACGCTCGCAATCGCCGCAGCCACAACGCTGTTCTCAGCCTCGACCAGCCTCGCACAGTCCAACAAGTCCCTCAGCCTCGGCATCTCCGGCGGGGCTGCCATACCCGTCAGCGATCTCGGTGACGACCTAACGACAGGCTATAACGGAACTGTGTCGCTGATGTTCAGGTCATTCGGCAGTCCAATCGGCCTGCGTATCGATGGCATGTACAACCATATGAGTGTCAAGAATGACCGCACCATCGTACAGCCCGGATTCGGCGTTCTCGATGCGGTTGCCATCAGCTCGGCGAACGCAAACCTCGTCTACAATCTGCAGGGAACGGGAATCACTCCGTATTTGATAGGTGGCGCGGGCATCTACAACCTGAAGAGCGACATTCAGGATGCAGATGATCCTGATTCGCAGAATAAGTTCGGCGTGAATGGCGGAATCGGCGCTTCATTCCCGCTCAGCGGATTCAACACGTTCATCGAAGCCAGGTACCATCATGTCTTCACTGACAACGTGGCTACACAGTTCATTCCGGTGACTTTCGGAATCAGCTTCTAATAAGAAAAGGAAAAGCCGGGGATCACCCGGCTTTTCTTTCATGCGCTTGGTTAGATAATAATCAAACCACCCTCAGGTTGAGCTCGTTGCCGCGAGGCGTATCCCTCGCCGGACGGATTGCTGATTCTGCTGCTGCGATCTGCGCGCGCACAGCGTCAGGACCCGTTCCTCCAGGCACTCCTCTGCGAGCAACGGACTGAACCGGATCGAGCGATTCCTTTGCGTCATCACCAAATAATTGATGTGCAGAGCTGAAGCTCTCAGACGGAAGATCGTAAAGCTCACATCCCTTCCCCTCAGCTTCACGAATCAGATTGCCAACCGCCTCGTGCGCTTCGCGGAACGTTGCTCCCTTCCCGACCAGATAATCAGCGAGATCAGTTGCCATCATCGTGCTCGACAGAGCTGACTTCATGCGCTCTCGATCGAAGCTGATCTCAGCCAGTGTGCCTGCAACCGCAGGAATAACCAGCAGAATAAGATCGACAGCGCCGAACAACGCGCGCTTGTCGTCCTGAAGATCCTTGTTGTACCCACTCGGCAATCCTTTGAGCGTTGCGAGAAGCGCTGTAAGGTCGCCGAGGGTGCGTGCGCCCGACGCGCGTGCGAGCTCGAGCGCATCAGGGTTTCGCTTCTGCGGCATCATGCTCGAGCCGGTCGTAAATGCCTCGCCGAATTTGACAAAACCGAACTCGCTCGAGCCGTAAAGAATGAGATCTTCAGAAAGGCGGGACAGATGCGCGCCGATCAAAGCGACAGCAAACAACAGCTCGGCGATAAAATCACGATCTCCGACTGCGTCGATGCTGTTCGGTGACAACGATGAGAATCCAAGGCTGCCTTGAAGCAGAACGCGAGAGACGGGATAGGCCGATCCTGCAATTGCTCCTGAGCCAAGCGGCAGGACTGCAGCAGATCGCGTAACTGCGGAAAGGCGCGCGCGATCGCGCTCGAGCGGCCAGAAATGCGAGAGCATCCAGTGTGCGCCGCTCACAGGCTGCGCGCGCTGCAGATGGGTATACGCAGGCATGAGATCCTGCTCGAGAGAAATCGCCTGATCGATCATCACCTGCTGCAGCGAACGCACTGACTGATCGAGATCGACAATCGCATCCATCGTCCAGAGACGTGTTGCAGTTGACACCTGATCGTTGCGGCTGCGGCCGGTGTGAAGCTTAGACGCGACGTCGCCGATCTCTCCGTGCAGCATTCGATCGATCATCGTGTGAACATCTTCATCGGAAGGCTGGGGCAGGGCGCCCTCCGCGAGACGCTCACCGACTTTTGTCAGACCAGCTTCGATCTGCCGGCTTTCCTCGAGGGTGAGAACACCTGCGCCCCATAGTGCCATCGCCCACGATTTCGACAGGCGGATGTCGTGGGGCCAGAGGCGGAAGTCAGTTCCAATGGAGCGATTGAGTGCTTCGAGTGCCTGGGCTGTGGGGACGGAAAACCTTCCGCCCCACAGCTTGTGCGACTTCTGATCGCCCGACACCACGGTCAATCCTGAAACGAGCCGGCTAGAACCGGAGCGTCTTCGGCGGGACTAACGGGAGCAACCGCTTTTGCAGCAAGCTCGCGATCGCGCACGGCGCGTACACGGTCGGGAAGGGAATAGAGCCTGATGAATCCTGCAGCATCACTCTGCTGGTATACATCATCCTCACCAAACGTGACAAAGCGCTCGTCGTACAGTGCATACTCGCTCGCGCGACTCACAACCGTCACCGTGCCCTTGTACAATCTGAGTGTGACACCACCGGTGACACGCTCCTGCGTGACATTGACGAATGCATCGTACGCTTCACGCTCGGTGGTCCACCAGCGTCCCTCGTAAACGAGGTCCGCATAGCGCGGCGCGATGAGATCCTTCGCTGCGAGTGTGCGGCGATCGAGAATGAGCTGCTCGAGCTCGCTGTGCGCAGTGTAGAGCAGGGTACCGCCTGGAGTTTCGTACACTCCACGTGATTTCATTCCGACGAGACGATCTTCTACGAGATCGATGCGTCCAACACCGTGACGTCCGCCGATTTTGTTGAGCATCGTGAGAATCGCGACAGGATCGAGGAATACTCCGTTGACTGCAACGGGAGTTCCCTGACTGAATCCAATCGAGACTTCTTCCGATTCGTTCGGCGCAAGCTCTGGCGACGTGGTCAGCATGAAGAGATCAGCAGGCGGACCCTGGCCCGGATCTTCGAGCACTCCGCCTTCGTGCGAGATGTGCCAGATGTTGCGGTCACGTGAATAGATCTTCTCGCGCGACGCAGTTACGGGAACGTTGTGCTTCGCGGCGTAGTCGAGCGCATCTTCGCGGCTCTTGATATCCCACACACGCCATGGGGCAATCACCGGGAGATCAGGAGCGAACGCAGCATACGTGAGCTCGAAACGAACCTGGTCGTTGCCTTTGCCGGTGCATCCATGCGCGAGAGCGTTGGCACCGATCCGGCGTGCGACTTCGACCTGGCGGCGCGCAATGAGCGGCCGGCCCATAGATGTGCCGAGGAGGTATTTGCGTCCATAGATCGCGCCGGCGCGAAGTGTGGGCCAGATAAAGTCCTCGATGAACTCCTGGCGGAGATCTTCGATGTAGCACTCGTCGGCGCCGGAGGCCAAAGCCTTGGCGCGAACTCCTTCCAGCTCTTCTCCCTGTCCGATGTCGGCAGCGACGCAGATGATGCGTGCGCCGTCATAGTGCTCCTTGAGCCAGGGTACGATGATCGATGTATCGAGACCGCCTGAATAGGCGAGGGCAATTGTGCGTGTCATGGCTCTCCTAAATAACTATTCATTACTTGCGTATATTTAATCACAGATGGGAGTAGCGTCAACCTTATTGGGCGGGGACTCGCACGAGGAGAGAGAGGGTGGTAAAGTGTTGAGCGGAGGACTTCGAATGGCCAACAAGAGAGAGCGGCAGTCGGCAATCCTGGAGATAGTCGACTCACGTCCGGTGAGCAGTCAGGAGGATTTGCGAAAGCTCCTGCTGCACAGGGGGTGGGACGTGACGCAGGCGACGCTTTCGAGAGACCTTCGCGAGCTCAGACTGGCGCGTGTTCCAACCACCGAGGGCGCTCGCTACGCTGTCACTGACGGCAGTATCGAGGAGAGCCGCGCGGCGCTGGATACGCTTCTGCCGCAACTTTTTCTGCGAATCGAAAGTGTGAGTGAGCTTGTTGTGCTGAGAACAATTCCTGGCGGCGCTCAGCCAATCGCGTCCTCGCTCGATGGAGAAGCATGGCCCGACATTATCGGCACAATTGGCGGTGACGACACCATCCTCATTGTCTGTCGATCGGGATTGGCGCGCGATCGCGTAGTAAGGCGGCTCAAGGGACTAGCAGGCGAGCCTCAATAGCAGACAAAACGCGCACAACAGCCTGCCGGGAAAAAGATTGACGCGGTAGTTCTGCAATGTTATGCATTAGTTGTGCATAAATTTACGGTCGGCGTTCTTGGCGCCAGCGGCTACGCGGGCAGGGAGCTTTGCGCGCTCATCGCCCGTCATCCGGGTCTTCAGCTTTGCTTCGCTGCAGCTAACGCTCAGCGCGGCCAAAGCGCACGCATTGCCGGACGCGAGATCACCTTCATCGCGCCAGAAGACGCGCGGCTCGATCAGACCAATCTGGTTTTCTCCGCACTGCCTCATGGCGCGTCTCTCGAATGGGTGAAGCGCGCACACGAGGCAGGCGCAAAGGTTGTCGATCTGTCTTCCGACCTGCGTCCCGGAAATAACGGACAGATCGACGCCGTGAAGAACATTCCCTACGGATTGACTGAGATCTATCGCGATCACATCCGCAGTGCCGACGTAGTTGCAAATCCTGGCTGCTATCCCACATCGATTCTCATTCCACTCGCGCCACTTGTCGATGAGGGCTTGATCGAAAAGGGCTCGACGGTTTCTGTCGCATCATCGAGCGGCGTGACCGGCGCGGGTTACACACCCCGTCCCGATCTTTTGTTCGCCGAAGTCAGTGAAGATTTTCGTGCGTATGGTGTGGGCAATGAACATCGGCATATGCGGGAGATGAACGCTGTTCTCGCAGACAAAAATGCAGATATCGATCTCGTGTTCACGCCGCACCTGCTTCCTGTTGCACGCGGAATACTGTCGACCATCGTCGTCCGTCTTAACAAGGATGTCGAGGATCCGCTGTCGATATGGCGAAGCGCGTATAATGGCGAGCCATTCATCGAAGTGAGCGAAGCGACCCCAGCCATTCGCGACGTTGTGAGGACCAACAACGTGAAGATCTCCGCGGCAAAAGCGGCGAATACAACCAAACCGACGCTCATTATCACCGCGGCGATTGACAATCTTACGAAAGGTGCTGCAGGACAGGCGCTGCAGAACGCGAACCTCATGCTCGGGCTGGACGAGCAGCTCGGACTCCACTGATGATGAAAGTCATCAAGCTTGGCGGACGAGTTCAGTCTAACCCTGATCTTTTTGCAGCACTCAGCGCGATGTGGCAGAAAGAGCCGGGATCATTTTGTGTCGTGCACGGTGGCGGCGATGAGATCTCTTCTCTGCAGCGAGCGCTTGGGAGAGAGCCAACGTTCACCAATGGACGTCGCGTGACGACAGACGAAGATGTCGATCTCGTCAGGATGATTCTCTCCGGCAGTGCCAACAAGCGACTCGTGTCTTCACTTGCTGCGGCAGGAATCGCTGCGGTTGGTATTTCGGGAGAGGATGCCATGACACTTCTTGCCGAGCCGATCGACAGGGAGAAGTTTGGCAAGTCGGGGAAACCGGTGAAAGTCAATAAGAACCTGATTCAGGTTCTTCTCGATTCGTCGTTTCTTCCAGTTATCTCTCCTGTTGCGACCTCGGCGGGCGGGGAAGCGCTGAATGTGAACGGAGACGATGCCGCAGCAGTCATTGCCGCAGCACTGAGCGCTGAGCTCTGGCTGGTTGCGGATGTTGCGGGAGTGCTGGATCACAAGAGCGAGGTAATCGAAGAGCTCGATGAGACAGCGGTCGACGCACTCGTTGCTGCCGGAACCGTGAACAGCGGAATGCAGGCTAAGCTGGAGGCTGGCTTTGCTGCATTAAATGCTGGTGCGCGCAAAGTGAAAATTGCAGGACTCGAAGCGCTCTCTGGAAACGAGAGCGGAACGCTGTTGTCCTTAACATCGATCATGACATGACGGATACTCTGACGCAGTCACCCGCATCGCGTGAGTTACTCGGAACGTATAAGCGTGCGCCAATGCGCTTTGTCCGCGGCTCAGGTGTGGAGTTGTTCGACGAGGACAACAAGGCGTACCTCGACCTCGCGAGCGGGATTGCTGTAAATGCGCTTGGATATGGCGATGCAGGTATCGCGAAGACAATCGAGAGCGTTGTCAGCTCCGGTCTCATTCACGTTTCCAATCTCTATCGAACGGAAGCAGGGGAGACTCTAGCCAAGTTTCTCGTCGATAATTCGTTTGCATCCCAGGTGTTTTTCTGCAACTCCGGAGCGGAAGCGAACGAAGGGGCCTTCAAGTTCGCGCGACGGTGGGGTCGTGCAGTGGGCTCTGATGCAAAGACGGGAATCATCGCGCTGCGCGGATCTTTTCACGGGCGGTTGTTCGCATCACTCGCAGCAACAGACCGACCGTCGTATCGCGCGCCATTTCGCCCCCTTGCCGGAGGCGTGAGCATCTGTGAGCGGGACGAAGGTGAGCTGGATGTCGCGCTCGATGGCGAATCAGTTGCGGCAGTAATTGTCGAGCCGGTGCAAGGAGAAGGCGGAGTCCGGGTCATCGAACCTCAGCTGATGAGCTTTCTCCGTCGAGTTACTGAAGAGCGCGGAATCGCACTCATCTTCGATGAGATTCAATGCGGTCTGGGCCGACTCGGCACCTTCATGGCCTATGAGCGGACTGGTGTTACGCCGGACATGGTGACGATGGCAAAGCCACTCGCTGGCGGACTCCCGATGGGCGCAATTCTGGTCGCGCAGGAAATCGCGGATACGATCAAGCCCGGAGACCATGGCACAACGTTCGGCGGCGGGCCTCTCGTAGCCGCCGTTGCAAACCATGTAGTACAGCGTATCGCTGAGCCGGCATTCCTGCAGGCGATTCGCGAGAACAGCGAATGGATGAGCGAAAGACTTTCATCTATTGTGCGAAAGAGCGACCGGGTGCGCGCAGTTCGTGGTATGGGCTACATGTGGGGGATCGATGTAGTCGATCCCGCATCGGAAGTCGTGCAGCGTGGGTGGGATGAAGGCCTTCTTGTGATCACTGCCGGCGACCACACGCTTCGACTGCTTCCACCGCTTGTCGTAGAACGCAGCGACCTCGAACGCGGACTCTCGATTCTGGAACGCATCATCGGTTGAATTCCATGCAGCACAGGAAGCCAAAACTCACTGCCGTCTGGCGCGCCCTCGACGAGGCAGCATTTGGAAGCGAGCGCACGCTGAACCTGCGTGAATCACTTCCTTCGGCTGCGGAAGCTCGGGCCCGAACCGAAACGTGGCTCCGTGGACGTCAGGTGACCAAGCCTGAAGACGTCCTGATCATTACCGGCAGGGGAAACCAAAGCGCTGGCGGAATCGGTGTTATCCGGAGAGAGATTCTGGCGCTCATGCCGACACTTCGACGCCGGGGAATTGTCGAAAGCTGGCAAGAGCATTCTCCAGGCTCATTGATTGTGAAGCTCGCACCGACATCAGCACTATTTTCAGCGCCGAAGCGGAAGCGCACCAGAGATAAAAACGAGCGCGCGGAAGGCGAGACATCGCCTGAGGGTCTTCACAGCACCACTTCAGGAATGCTGCGGCAGCTCGCGCTCAAGAATCTCGACGCGCTCGGTGTAGATCATGAGCCGCAATTCGTGGAGCAGGAGATGCGGCGAATCTTCTCGACCCTCACGAGCGCATTGCCTGCGAATTCCAGAAGTGAAGAGGCGTTGCAGAATTCCATTCGCAATGCTCTCGATGAAGCGTGAGCACGAGCGAAATCATGAGGAAGCTCATGTAAAAAACTGGCCCGGACATTGCGACGTCATTCGAAGAAAAGCGAAATTGCAATGCAAGCCACAACCCCCCACGCAAAGCATTCAAGATTAAGCTCTGAGAGCGCAACGATTCTCGCCTCTTACGGTGCGCGCACAACGTGGCCATCAGGATTCCAGATTTATCAGAAGGGTACGGCAGCAGACGGAGTTTCGGTTGTGCTCCGTGGCCATGTCATTCTCCGCAATCGAATCCGCACCGGACGCGGATTCGTTCCTGCGATCATCACGCCTGGAGAGATGTTCGGAATCGAAGGACTGAGCCATGAAGCGAAATACGTAACTGACGCATTTGCCGCCGAGGAAACAGAAACGCTTTTTGTGAACGGCGCACAGTTTCGCGCATTCGTTCGCGAGAATCCTGGAAGCGCGCTCGATGTCATGAGTCAGCTGATGAGCGAGCGCGCCCAGCTGCTCGAGAAGCTTCACGCAATGGCATCTCAGAATGTGGAACAGCGACTCGTTGCTGCCCTTCAGCGTCTCGCGGCGGACCGATCATTCCTCACGGCAGAAGGCAAGCTGCGGATCGAGCTCAGGCATCACCGGCTCCTGTGCGAAATGGTTGGCGCAACACGTGAGTCGATTGCACTGGCGCTTGGCAGGCTGATCGGCACCGGGGTTGCCACGCGGCGCGGAATGTCATTCGTGATTACACCCTCCAGTCTCGTTGCGCACATGCATGCCGAGACGACTGAGACAGACGCAATGATGCCCCTTGCGCAGGAGACAGTGCAGCACTGATTCAGTGAATGTCTTCCAGCACAAGCGAAGCCGGCATCAGATCCGGCGCTGAAACCATAGATATGCAGGAGGGGAATTCGCACGGAATTCTCCTCCTGCATGGTTTTGGTGACACGCCCCAAACGCTCGATCTTCTTGCGCGGCATCTGCACGACAAAGGATTCGACATAAGGGCGCCACTGCTTCCCGGCCACGGAACGAGTGTCAGCGCGTTCATGGAATCCAGACGAAAGGACTGGCTGGCATGTGCGAGACAGGAGCTCGCGGCGCTTCAATCGACACACGAGCGCGTATCGGTCGCCGGCCTTTCAATGGGAGGAGCGATAGCAGCAATTCTTGCGGCAGAAAATCCGCGAATTTGCTCGCTCGTCCTGATCGCCCCATATCTCGACGTTTCCGCGTATCAGCGATTCATGTCCGCTTCCTACTGGCTCTGGGGACCACTCGCCGGGGTCAGAAGATCAACAAGTCCCAGATCGATTCTCAATCCGAAGGAGCGTGCGAAGAACCTCGGCTACGGTGTGTATACCGGAAGACTTCTCTACGAATTGTGGAGACTTGCATCACAAGGCCGACGATCGCTTGGCGATGTAACTGTACCGACGCTGATATTGCAGTCGAAGGCCGACCCTCGAATAGCGCCCGCAGTTGCCGAGCGTGCGATTAGTGCGCTTGGCGCGCGAGAGAAAAAACTCGAATGGATCGAAGGCGGCGGTCACATCATCACGGTCGATTATGGCCGTGACAAGGTTTTCGACGAAGTGACGAAATGGGTGGAGACCAATACTGAATGCTGAATGCTGAATTCTGACCCACTGCGTAGTCGGTCAGAATTCAGTATTCAGTATTGGTCTCTCAGGTATGATCCTGAACGAATTCCTTTGCGGATTCGAAAACCTGCTCGGCGCCGGCGACTGTCTGCTGCGCAACGCCAGTTGCAACGCGGCTGACTCGCTTGGCAACGGACTTCGCGCGCTTTGATACTCCGGATGCGGCGCGACTCACATCCTTACGACTGGGAAGAGAGATCTTGCTTCCCCTGGATTTGCGTGCAGAAGAAGCCCGCTTGGTTTTTCTGCCGCTGGATTTGCGCGCCGAACTCTTGCGACCGCCGCCTTTACGGGCGGTACTCTTACGGCCAGTGCTTTTGCGGGCAGCCGTCTTGCGTCGAGTGCTCTTGCGAGCGGGACCTTTTCTGCCTCTCGACTTGCGCGCCGGCGATTTCCGGCTGCCGGAGCGACCGGCTTTTCTTCCACCCTTCGAGCCACCACGTGATGATTTCCTGGCTGCCATGATACTAGCTCCGATATGGGGTTTCTTAAGCGCAAGTATAGCAACTTCCGCGCACAAACTATAACAGTCTTCTGAGAGAGGACAATCGATGGCCAGAGAATTGACGCCAGCACCAGCGGTTCGCGCTCCCGAGTTTCCCGACAATCTCGACTGGATTCACACCGGTGGGAGGAGGCTCAGACTGTCCGACTTACGGGGGAAAGTAGTTTTTCTGGACTTCTGGACCTATGGCTGAATCAACTGTATCCATGTTCTCCCGCAGTTGCGGGAGCTCGAATCGAAGTATCAGCGCGAGCTTGTCGTAATCGGGGTTCACAGCGGTAAGTATCACGCCGAGAGAATCACTGACAGGATTCGCGACGCATCCATACGTCTCAATGCGATCCACCCTGTGGTCAACGATCGACAGTTCAGAACATGGCGTGCTTATGCCGTGTCAGCATGGCCGACCCTCGTTGCCATAGATCCTGCGGGATACGTCGTCGGGGCACACGCCGGTGAGTTTGCGGCTGAGATGCTCTTTCCGTTCATCGACGGTGTGATCGAAACCGCGCGATCAACCGGGACGCTTAACGATACTCCCTTGCACTTTCCGGCTGACAGCTCGACGAAACCAGCAGGACAGCTCAGTTATCCCGGCAAGGTAATCGTAGCCCAGGATCGAATCACAATCGCAGACAGCGGAAATCACAGGGTGATTGTTGCCCGTCTCGACGGACCGTTTGCTGCAACGATTGAAAGGGTGATTGGCACCGGAAAGCCAGGGTTTCGTGATGGAGAGAACGGAGCTCTCAACTATCCGCAGGGCCTGGCTCTTTATCAGGACATACTCTACATCGCAGACACCGGGAATCACTCGATTCGCGCTGTTGACCTGAAGAGTGGAGCAGTTCGCACGATTGCAGGAACGGGGAGCCAGATGCGAACACGCGCTGATAAGGCGAAGGGAGCAATGTCCTCGCCGTGGGATGTAGCGATTTCAGGCAGAGCTCTCTATGTGGCGATGGCAGGGACACATCAGATCTGGTCAGTCGATCTCGACAGCGGAAGTGCACGCGTACATGCAGGAACAGGTGGCGAAGATATTCGCGACGACCACAATCAGAACGCTCTTCTCGCTCAACCGATGGGAATCACGCATCATGACGACCTTCTCTTCTTCGCAGATTCAGAATCGAGTGCAGTCCGCGTCTCTGAAACGACAGAAACGGGATCGGTCAGCACGATTGTTGGAACGGGTTTGTTCGATTTTGGCAACGCAGATGGAAAAGGCGATGATGTCAGGCTGCAGCATCCTCAGGGTATCACACCACATCCGAGAGGAGGGCTGCTGGTCGCGGATTCGTATAACGACTGCATCAAGCTCATCGATCCGGCCGCGCGAACTTCCAAGACATGGCTGGACGGCTTCAATGAGCCTGCAGGTATTTCATGCAGTGAAACTCACGCATACGTAGCGGATACCAATGCTCACCGGGTCATGGTTGTCGATTTCGAGACCCAGGAAATCGCTGAGCTCACACTTTCATGACGGCGCTGCCCGCTTCGATGTTTTCCTCGAGATGAGAAATGGACCGCATCCCCACGAGCGCAGTGCATACCGGTAAAGACCGGACGAACGCAATGGCGCGCTGCGCATCTGTCGCCAATGTCGGGAAGAGCGAGCGAACGCCACCGGGGAGGTTCTGTACGAGCTGACCCTGCATCAGTGCGGCACTTGCTACAACAGAGATTCCAAGTTCTCCCGCGGCATCGAGAAGGGCAGCGTTTGCAGAGTTCACCTGCTGGGTCGGGACGCGGATTGCTTCGGTCATTGCAAGATTCACTGGAACCTGGATGTACCGGAAATGATGCGATTTCCCGCCAACCTTCCTGGCAATGTCCACAAGCTCGGACAGCGAGAGATGGTTTTTCGCAGCAGCGAAAACGCGGAAGCCATTCCACGTTGCACATCCATATGATGCGATGTGTCCCCTTGAGACCTGCGACTCCAGCTCGGCGAACGCTTCACTCATCATCGATCGGAATCTCTGGCGTGTGACTGAATCGAGCTGCTGTTCCGGGTTATGGATGTAGAAGACATCGATGCATTCGACGCCGAGGTTGGCGCGACTGCGCTCGATCTGGTCGGCAAGAAACTGTGGCTTGAGGCAATGGCCTCCGGCAACAAGGTCAGAGCGCGCCATGACGCTTCTGTTGAAATACTCGCGCTCGAGATATGAGTCGTATTCGTCGCGAGACTCGGGAGGTGCACCCTCGAGCGGAACGTATCCACCCTTGGTACAGACGAGGACCTGATTTCGCTCGACGGCTCCATCGCGGATGGCTTGTCTCATCGCGAGACCAACCGCACGCTCCGAGCGCTGGCACCGGTAATTGATCGCCGTGTCGAGAACGTTCAACCCATGCGAGATACCGGCAGAAAGCGCTTTGACGTAGCGCTCATCTTCGCCGTCGTCACATTCGCCAAGGTATGTACCCATGCCGATGGACGAGACGAGGAGATGGGACGATGTGGAGCGATAAAAGTCCGGTCCAAACGAATCTGCGAAACGATCAGCAAAACGTTTCGTTCCCGCCGCTGTGGCTTTTCCGGAGACTTGCGCGTCGGTCATTCCGAGTGAGACGCTAGAGGCCGCCGGATGAAGGCGCAAGGTGGCGAGGATGTTTGGCTGGTCTCACGAATGGCACCTGTCCCGCCACCGGGGTAGATTGCGCGCAAGCAATAACGCACGTCTCAACAATGGAGTAGAGGTAATGCCGGATTTTGGAAGCTGGGCGGCGGACTGGTGGAAACCGGTTCTGTTCATCCTCATCGCCGGTCATGTGACCAATGTTTGTGTGACGCTGTTCCTTCATCGGGCGCAGACTCATCGCAGCGTAAAGCTGCACTATCTTGCCGCTCTTCCGATGCGGCTCTGGCTGTGGCTCTCCACAGCGATCGTCACCAAGGAATGGGTTGCGTGCCATCGCAAGCATCACGCATTTGCCGATCGCGAAGGCGATCCGCACAGCCCGCTGCTCGAAGGCTTGAGGAACATCGTGCTGAAAGGCGCCTTCTACTATAGGAGGGCGGTGAAGCAGCCAGGCATGCTGGAGAAATACGGCAAGGGAACTCCTAACGACTGGCTGGAGAGATACATCCTTTCGCGCTGGAGCTCACTAGGCATTGTCCTGATGCTCGGGCTCGATGTCTATCTTTTTGGATTCTTTGTCGGCCCCCTCGTCTGGGGCGTGCAGATGATATGGATTCCGTTCTGGGCAGCGGGAATCATCAACGGCGTAGGGCACGCGGTTGGTTATCGGAATTTTGGTGTGAAGGATGAGAGCCGTAACATCTCGCCGATTGCGATCTGGCTCGGCGGTGAAGAGCTGCACAACAACCATCATGCAGATCCGCATTCAGCAAAGTTCAAAGCGAAATGGTACGAGCTCGATATCGGCTGGGTATACCTCAAACTTCTTTCGCTGTTCGGTCTCGCAAAAATCCAGTACGCGAGGTCATAAGCGTGGCTGATGTAACCTGCACGCGCTGTGGGCAGACGCGCGAGGGATTCGAGCGTCCACCGTTTCCCGGTCCGATTGGTGCGCGAGTGGTGAAAGAGATCTGCCGGCAGTGCTGGGCAGACTGGGGCAAGCAGCAGACGATGCTCATCAACCACTATGGTCTCGACGTGATGGATCCGCAGGCCAGATCGTTCCTGACGCGAAACATGTCGGCTTTCCTGTTCAAGACTGGAGCTGGAGCCGAGATCGACACGAGCAAACAAGGGACAATCAGTCACTAGTGAGAAAACTCGCCATAGCCGGCGCAGTGCTGCTGGCTGCCTGTACCTCATCTACTGCGACGAGCGGTGCTGGAGGAATTGCTCCGGTTGCTCCGAACAACTGGGCCGACTCGGTTCTCGCTTCCCTGACTCTTCGTGAAAAAGCTGCCCAAATGGTGTGGCCGACAGTTCTTGGCGACTACACCTCAGGAGATTCCCCACAGTGGCAGCACCTGACCGACTACATAAAGAAGGAGAAGGTTGGGGGGTTCACGATCTCGGTGGGTTCTCCGACCGAGGTCGCGTCCAAGCTGAATGCACTTCAGGAGATGAGCTCGATTCCCCTGATTTTTGGCGCAGACCTGGAAGCTGGCGCTGGGTTCAGGGCTCGGGGTGGGTACTTCATTCCCAACGCCATCGATCTTGGCGGGGCGGTGGTGTTCCCTCCAGAAATGGCGATTGGCGCCACCGGCGATACGACTCTCGCGTTCGAGCAGGGAAAGCTTACGGCGGTAGAAGGCAGGGCTCTCGGGATTCACATTGCGTACGCGCCGGTGCTCGATGTGAACAACAATCCGGCTAATCCGGTGATCAACACGCGCTCCTATGGTGAAGATCCTGCGCTTGCAGCAAGGCTTGGTGCTGCATTCATCCGCGGGGTCCAGGCGAATGGGATGATAGCTACGGGAAAGCATTTTCCCGGACATGGCGACACCGGCACCAACTCGCATCTCGCTCTGCCTGTCGTCACGGTGAGTCGAAACAGGCTTGATAGTGTCGAACTGGTACCATTTCGGGCAGCGGTTGCGAGTGGTGTGGGGGCGATAATGTCGTTTCACGGAGCGATGCCCGCGCTCGACTCATCAGGTGTTCCGGGAACGCTGTCGCAAAAGGTTCTGACAGACCTGCTTCGCAACGAGCTCAAGTTTCACGGCATAATAATCTCGGATGCGATGGACATGGCGGGCGTGCTGAACCAGTATGGCGCTGTAGACGCGGTTAAGCGCGCAGTTGCGGCTGGAGTCGACATCCTCATTCAGCCGCTCAACGTTTCGCAGACAATCGATGCGGTGGTGGCCGGAGTTTCCGAAGGCCGATACAGCGAGGCGCGCATCAACGAGTCAGTGCGAAGAATTCTCAAGGCCAAACAGGACCTCGGGCTCGATCGCAGGAAGCTCGTCAGCCTCGATTCGCTTCGTTACATAGTTGGGGACAGCTCGCATACTGGGATGGCAAGGCGTATTGCGGAAAGATCCATAACGCTGGTGAAGGATTCCCTGAATCAGGTACCGCTGGCAACCAGCGGAAATGCCCGTGTCCTCTCTATAACGGTAGGCCGGCGGACGGATCTGTCTGCGGGCGTGGCATTCAATGGAGAGCTTCGCGGCGCGGTAAAGAATCTTCGTGTCGAGTTTCTTGCGGCCGAAGATCCGGCTGCCGATTACGCACGCCTGGAGCGGGCTGCCGATTCTGCGGAAGTGACAATCGTAAGCTCATACGTCGGTCAGAACTGGGATGCAGTCTCGGCGAGCGCGCCACAAGCGTTTGCGTCGTTCGTGCAGAGACTTGTTACAAAAGGAAAGCGTCCAATTGTTGTGAGCTTCGGCAATCCGTATCTGCTGCAGCAGATTCCGTGGGTCGGCACATATGTAGTTGCGTGGGGCGGATTCCCGCCTTCGCAGACCGCCGCTGCACATGCACTAGTGGGAGCCCGGGCAATTACCGGCAGGCTTCCGATATCGATTCCACTCGAGAGCACAACAGTGATGCGGGGAACTGGAATCGCGCGATCAGCGGTGGTTCGTTGATCATGGCCCAAAGTTGACGCGGCTGAAGAATTTCCGTATATACTTCATGCCTGCCTGACGCTATTAATTAGCGATTCGATACTAATAATAAAATCGGTACTTGACATTAGTCACAGGACGTGACTAATTCGCAGTATCATGGCCGATCGCAAGAATCGCCGACCCTCCAGCACAATCGATGTAGTTCTCCTCACCGCGGTTGGAAGCCAGCTTGCGGTGCTTCTGTGCAGAGCTCCTGAGACTCGCGAGAAGTGGGTGTTGCCATGGGATGCGATGCGGCCGTCGGAAACAATGGAAGCGACTGCCGGCAGAATCGCGAGATCGGCATCAGTCGGTGAGCCCGCATGGCTCGAGCAGGTCGGCGCCTTTGGTGACGGGAAGCGCCATCCATCAGAAAGTGAGATCTCAGTCGCCTACGCCGGGCTGGTGCCGATGGGCACTCCATCGCCGGTAGGCGGTGTTTACGCGTGGTTTACTCTGAGCGACGTTCCTCAGCTGGCACCGAGACAACGGCTGATACTGGACGGCGCGGTTGCAATTATCCGGGGCAGGATGGACCAGTCTCCGGTGGCGTTCCGGCTTTTGCCTCAAATGTTTACGCTGACCGAACTGCAGCAGATGTACGAGCTGCTCCTCGGAAAGCGCCTGCATAAGGCAAGCTTTCGCCGAGCCCTTCAGGCTGCGTGGCTGGTTGAGCCAACCGATGAATGGCGGAGCGAGGGAAGGGGAAGGCCTGCTCAGCTTTACAGGTACTCTCCAAGGAAACGTCGGCCGGCCCAGCGGGGTATCAGACTGGACCTTTTGTCGTCCTAAGTAAAAGGATTGTACCGGGAAACGATTGGCTATGGCACCTATTGCCAATCCGGTGTATTAGTTGCAATGTGTACATAAGGTTTAATTAGAAACCTTAGTCTCGGAGAGTGGATGCTCGCATACCTGGACAGCCTCTGTGCTGCACTGTTGGCGAGAGATACATCTGAAATCAGGAGACTCCTGGCTCACCCGCTGGCGCAGGACCTGCCCCGCCGTGTGCGCGAAGAGGCTGTGGCTATTTCACGCGCCGGCCGCCGGAGCTTCATTGCCCCGGTCAACGCTCTCCACCTGTATTACAAGCTCACCCACATGGTGGACGAGTCGAGCGACGCCACCTTCGAGAACCCTCCCCCAAAGGAAGAGGGCGGCAAGACCGACCAGCTCGATCTTCCGTTGCGGAAGGTTAGCTCGCGGTAAGATGAGGTAACGAGGGCGACGCCTTACAGCATCGCCACGCAAGAGTCAGCAGAGATTAAACGAGAGCTCGCAATGAGTTCTTTTTTTTCATCTGGGGATTCCAGATGTCTCCGAGCTTTGCGAAACGCTCAGGCGCGGTTTCGATCGTAAACTCTCGTGGATCCAGATCGTCCGTCAGCTCGTCCCAACCAAGCGGCGTCGAAACCATCGCATGGGGATTAGCGCGAGCCGAATAAGCGCCGGCAACCGTTTTTCCGATGATGTTCTGCAGGTAGTCGACATAAACCTGCGTGGCACCCCGCTGCTTCACGAACCGCTCGATAGTTGCAATCTTCGGATGCGCTTCGGCCACTCGTGTTGCAACAATCTGAGCCACGAGTGTAGCGGCCTCATTTGGAGTGTCGGGCGGAAGTGGAATGTAGATGTGCAGACCGCTGGAGCCCGAAGTTTTCAGCGCGCCATTGAGACCAAGGTCATCCATTACTTCCTTTGCCCAGCGTGCGACTTCGACAACTCTCGAAAATGGCGCCCGCGGACCTGGATCGAGATCGATGATGGTGTAATCCGCGTGATCGAGCGACTGCACCCGGGAATGCCACGGGTCGACTGAGATGGCGCCCAGCTGGACCGTGTAAAGCAGCGTCGCGAGGTCTCCACCAACGATGCGGACGTTCGTTGATCCACCCTGAGTGTGAATGACTTCAGTGCGAACCGCATCGGGGGGCTCGCCGGCGTTCTGCTGGAAGAACGACTGACCCCCAACGCCATTCGGGAATCGCTTCAGCACGAGCGGCCGGTCAGCCATGACTGGCAGCACAAGCGGAGCAATTGTCGCGTAATAATGAAAAAGGTCGCCTTTGGTGAGCTTTTTCTTCGGAAAGAAGACCTTGCCCAGATTGGAAACGTCGAGCGAAAACCCCCGCTCTATCTCCAGTTTGCCGCTCCCGCCGGATTCACGGATATCATCTATTCGTGCAACGATCGCATCAGTCCGCACCTTTCCGCGCTTCGCAGTCTTGGCCTTGCCATCGCTCTTCAGGGTGCGCTGCGCATAAATGCGGCGACGCGCTTTGGATTTCGATGCTGCCGTTCCTGATTTCTGCGCTGCCTTAGTCCCTTTCTTCTGCATGCTCGAGCTCTCGCGGCCTACTTCCGATGCCGACTTGTCGTCGCGTGTGCCAAGGTAGATCGGCTGGCGAAGTTTCCCATCGCCTGTCCATTCACTGAACTTCACCTCGACAACCACTTTCGGTTTTACCCAGTGCGCGCGCTCGTTTGTCTTCGGCACTTCCTCGAACGGTGATTTGCTCTGCTCGAGCGGCGCAAGCTTGCGGTACATCTCCGCGAGTCCTGCGCCAGTAAATCCGCCTCCGGTGTGTCCCACGTAAATAAACCGATCGCGATCGTAGTAACCGAGAAGAAGCGCACCAATGTGCTGGCGGGAGTTCCGTGGCTCAGTGAATCCTCCAACAACGAACTCCTGGCGGAATTCAATCTTCAGTTTGAGCCATGAACGCGATCGGTGACCCGGCTCGTATGTGGAATCAACACGCTTCGCGATGATTCCCTCCCATCCCTGTTTGCGTGCCAGGGTGAGCATCTTCTCGCCATCGCCTTCGATCGATTCGGTAATGCGTATCTGGTCGCTCGTCGACTTGCCGATTTCCTTGAGAAGGCGAGCACGCCGCTTCTTCCATGGCTCCTGCAGAAGCACGTCGTCATCAGCGGCAATTATATCGAAAAGAATGAGAGCGGCGGGACTCGAGCTTCGATGCCGTGCGATCAGATGTGATTCTTTCACGTGCATCCGGCTCTGCAGCTCCTGGAACCGCCCGGCTTCGTTGTCGATCAGCGCAACGATTTCTCCGTCGAGCACGAACGCTTTTTTCTTTTTCGAAGCAAGAGCCGAAAGCGCGTCGACTATTTCAGGAAACTGCGCAGCCTTGTCCTTCCCGTTGCGCGTGATGAGACGTACATCACCCGGAGTGGCAAACGCGAGGACGCGAACACCGTCATACTTGGGCTCGAACGTCCAGCCTTCGCCTGGCACTGTTGTCCCAACCGATGCGTACATCGGCTCAATCGATTTGGCGATCTGCGATATCGCATCTGATTGCGATCTCGAACTGGCAGGAGACGATTTCTTCGATGGAGTCTTCGATGAAGTCTTCGACACTTTCTCCGCTCGGTTGCTTTGCCACACGCGACTTTTCCCGGTCGCAATCTCTTCCATTGTCCTGCCGGTCTCGACTGACGTCATGTTGTCGGCAACAATGTCGTCGGTCGATGCATATTCATCGCGGTGCTTGATGAAGAGCCACTGCGGCTTCCCGGAATCACCTTCGCGACCGTACTTCATTCGCACGAGTGCCCATGAGCCCCGCATGCGCTTGCCGTAGAAAGTGACCTTGAGGTCGCCGCGGACGTAAGACTCGCGCAGCATGTCTTCTGCGTCATCCGGCGCTGCGCTGTCGTAAGTGTAAGTGCCCTGATCCCAAAGCATGACGGTGCCGCCGCCATACTGGCCTTTCGGAATCGTTCCCTCGAATGTGTTGTACTCGATTGGATGGTCTTCGACCTGCATTGCGAGCCGCTTTACTGACGGATCGGTGCTCGGACCCTTGGGAACGGCCCAGCTTTTCATCACGCCGTCAAGCTCGAGCCGAAGATCGAAATGCAGGTGAGATGCTGCATGTTTCTGGATTACAAAGCGAAGACGGCCGCTATCAGGCACCTCCCGTTCGCCTGACGGCTCAGCCGTCTTCGAGAAATCTCTTTTCTTGCGATACTCGGCGAGCTGAGTGCGAGCGCTTGGCGCACGGCGAGATGCGATCGCCACGGCTCGGCGCTACGCTGTCTTTCGCTTGCTCGTGCGGCGAGTACGCGCTGGTGTCTTCCTTCGCGCTGATTTCTTGCCCGCACCCTGCTCGAGACTGGCTCGCAACTTCGACATGAGATCGAGCACGCCTGTATCCGCTGGCTCTTCTTCAGGCTCCTCGAGTTTCGGTTTCTTACCCTTCATCTTCGCCTTGATGATCTTCATCAGATTCGATCGATAATCGTCGGTGTACTTCGACGGATCGAAAGGCTCGGCAAGGTTGTCGATCAGCTGCTCGGCCATTGCAAGCTCCTGCGGCCGCACATTGTCGCGCGCAGGGAACGTGTATTCGCTCTCGTTTACGAGCTCGTTGGAGAATCGCATGATCTCGAGAACGAGCGCGTCACCAACGACTTTGATGCCGGCGAGGTGCTGTGTCTGGCGAATTATGATCTTGCCAATGCCCACTGCACCCGTAGAGCGAATCGCCTCACGGAGGAGTGCGTACGATTTCTCTGCGTTTTTCGCCGGCACGAGATAGTACGGTGTTTCGAAATAACGAGGATCGATCTCCTCTTCCTTCACGAAATCGATGATGTCGATCGACTTTGATCCTTCAATCGCTGCGGCCTTGAAGTCGTCATCGGTCATCACGATGTATTTGCCTTTTTCATACTCGTAGCCCTTGACGATCTCGTTCCATGGAACGGGCTCGCCATCAGCCTGGCAAACGCGCTCGTATTTTACGGGGGAGAGATCTTCTTCATGCAGAAGGCGGAAGCTGATGTGGTCGGCGCGCACAGCAGTTCTCAGCTCCACTGGGATGTTGACCAGTCCGAATGCTAGTGAGCCCTTCCAGATCGCGGCCATTCATCCTCCTCTCGAGTAAGTCGTCTTTCAGGCTGTGAAAGAAAGCAAAGAGGATGCCGCTGTGGAAATGCATATTTGTGATACATCAGGAGTTAGCAGAGGGGAATTGCGCTTCGCGCAAGTTCCCACGCGAGAGGCAGCAGAGCACAGAGGCACAGAGGCACAGAGAAAAAAAGCCCCGGCAGGAAATGCCGGGGCTTCTCTTCCGTTCTCTGAAGTTTTTTCAGGCCTTGGTTACGTCTGCGGCTTGAGGTCCCTTCTGTCCCTGAACAACCTCGAACTCGACCTTGTCGCCCTCGGCGAGAGACTTGAACCCTGAGCCGGAGATGGCGCTGAAGTGGACGAAGACATCCGGGCCACCCTCTCTCGAGATGAATCCGAATCCTTTCGCGCCGTTGAACCACTTCACTGTGCCGGTGATGCGTGCCATAACTCTTTCCTTTCCCCTCTAAGGGGTCTGACTGTAACCTTGCCATCGCCGCGTTGCGCGTGCGATCGAACCCGGTTTTTGCGGGCAAGTTTTGTGCAATTGTTTAGCGAGATGCCCAGCGTGATTGGTTCAGGCGGCTCCGGCCGCGCTCGCGATGTACTTGGCGGTGCGCCCGCAGCTGCGGCAGCGAAGCGTCACGTGCGACATGGGAGCTGGCGGATATTGGGCTGGGTCGCGCTCGATCGACCCGGAACATGAGGGACAGCTCAGCGGCACTCCTGATCTGTCGCTGTTGATCAGATGAAGAACCTGGGCGGGGTTGTACGTGTTCGGACGAGGCTTGCGCATCTTACCTCCGGCATACTGCTGATCTTTTCGGCGTCGACCGGGTGTGGACCACGTGCCCACATACCCCAGCGACCCGTGCTGGTACAAGGCGCCTTACCAGCAAGCGACAGTGGCGCTATGCTGGCGCGGAGTCTTGCACCCGTCTTGTACCTCCAGAGAGATGAAAGGTTCCCGCTGTCACGGGTGGTAGCGATTCTGCACCCAACGAAGCGGATAATCGCCTACCATCTTCTCTGGCGAGACGACGTGAATGGCTCATGGATCCCGTTCACTGTCGCGACAGATCAGGAGATTGTCTGGGTTGGGTACGATGCGACGGGTGCGCCCACCGGAGTCTGGACCTACTGGCACGGAACGATTCTCCATACGCCATGGGACAAGTCACAGGTCGCGATCAATGTGCAGTGGGGGAAGCACGGATCGCTTCCCAGAGGGCTTGTCGAAAGTTCTTTACCCAGCCCCAAAACGCTGAATTTCTTTTTTGCTTCGACGCGATTCCTGGTACCCGACACGTTTCTCGGTCGAATGGTGCGCGGCGGGCCGGTGTTATTTCCGCACAGCTACAAACGGTATCGCGATTTCTCTAAAGTCATGACGATCGCTGATCGCTTCGATGCAATCGCGCGAACGGAAGATCCTGATCAAGTGCTCAAGGCGGTGTTCGGAAAGTATTCGCGGAAACCGCCCTGGCCTCACGGAATCTAGGTTGCGTAGACGATGTCGCCTTCCGCATCGATACCGACTTCCTGAAGCATTCCGCACACACCGCACGTCTTGGTCACGTGCCAGACTTCACCAAGAGCTTTGTGGTGTGACTCGCTCGCAGGTTTGACTTTGATCTTCTTGAAGCTGTATTCGCCGCAATGATCGCATGCGTGACCTCGTGCGATTCTTTCTGCGCGTTCCTGCGTGATCTGCGTCAATTCAACTTCCGCTGGGTTTCCGTGGCTCTTGAGGAGCGGGCAGGTTTTCTTCCGCCCGGTGCGATGGAACTGCAGCACGGGTGACAAGCTCTCTCAGCCCGCCGATGGCTCCCATCACTCCTGCAGCTTCGGCTGGGAGGAAGATTGTAGAATTCTTTCCCTGCGCGAGTGTAGGCAGAGCCTCGAGATACTTCATTCCCAGCAGATACATTGCAGCCTGACCTTCTGGAAGCGCAGATGCAATTTTCTGAATTGCTTCAGCTTCCGCATTTGCCATCGCGAGCCGCGCTTCAGCAAGACCCTGTGCCCTCAGCACGGCGGCATCCTTTTCTCCTTCCGCGCGACGCACCTGCGATTCACGCACACCTTCAGCCTCGAGAATCGCTGCGCGCTTTCCTGCCTCAGCATTCGTAACTGCAGCGCGACGCTCACGCTCGGCGCGCATCTGCAGCTCCATTGACTGCTGAATGTCGCGGGGCGGCTCGATTGCCTGCAGCTCCACTCGAGTGACATCGACTCCCCAGCCAATCGATGCTTCCTCGATGACTTCCCGCATGCGCTTGTTGATCACGTCACGACTGCCGAGCGTTGCGTCGAGCTCCATTTCGCCGACGATGTTTCGGAGCGTCGTCCGCGTCAGGGTTTCCAGAGCATACGGAAGATTCTGAACCGAGTATGTCGCTTTCTGCGGATCTGCAACGCGGTAATAGATCACCGCATCGATATCGATTGTGACGTTGTCCTTGGTGATTACAGGCTGGCTCGGAAAATTGAGAACCTGCTCACGGAGATCGATGCGCGCGGTGTGACCCGAAGTGACGCGCTTGACGCCAGTGACATCACTCTCGAAGTACCGGACGTCGATAGTCCGGGGAACTTCGATAAACGGCAGCAGGATATTGAGCCCTGACCGTGCAACCCGATGAAAGCGGCCAAGACGCTCGACCACCATGACTTCTGCCTGTCCCACAATCTTGAAGGATTTGGACAGAACGACGAGCGCGCCTACCGCGACGATCGCGAGAAAAATCAGTCCACCCATGAAATCTCCTGAGCTTGATTCAGCGCGGGAAAGATGCAGAAAAAGACGCCGTCACGGAATTCCGTGACGGCGTCTTCACTCCGGCGGTTAGCGGTTAGCGATTAGCTGAAGCTGTTATCTGTTGGCCAGCCACTGCGAACAGATCGCGCTGAGTCTGACCGTGCTTGAGCAGATCCAGCGATTTACGAAGCTGAGCGTCGTCGGCAACGTCGCGACGCTTGGCAGTCGAATCTCCGAATGCAATGCGCGCGATGCTCGAGCCGAGGAGCCGGTCGATTTCCGATCCGCCGGCTTCGAACTGTGACTTGTCGACCTTCACACCCTGAGCGACGAGACGATTATAGAACTCATCGCGCTGCGCCCTGGTAACGACGAAGTTCTGCTGAACCTTGCCCTTCTGCTCGACAGCGTAGTTGATGAGCGTCGAACGAACCAGCTGCGCTTTTGGCGCGAGCGCGGTAAGAAGCTTCTGCTCATCTGAAGTCAAAGTATCGGGCTGAACGATCACATCGGGTGTGACAGCTCCACCGCCGTACACGGTGCGTCCTGCATCCGACTTGAATTTCGGCCGGGACTTTCGGACCGAATCAGTTTCCATCGAATCAGGAAGCACTTCGACGAACGATCCATCAGGAAGAAGCTTGCGCTCCTTCTGAATTGAGCGACCACTCGGCGTATACCACTTTGCCGTCGTCATCTTGAGCGCGTATCCGCCTTCGAGGGGATACACAGTCTGCACAAGACCTTTTCCGAACGAAGTGGTACCGACGATCACTGCACGATCATGATCCTGCAGTGCACCTGCGACAATTTCCGATGCTGACGCAGTGCGTCCATCGGTGAGAACGATGAGTGGAATCTCTGGCGCAATTGGATCGTCGCTCGCTGTCAGAACTTCCTGGAATCCAGCGCGCCCGCGAACGCTCGAGATTTCCATTCCTCTCTTGAGGAAGAGATTTGCAACGCTGCCTGCCTGCTCGAGATATCCGCCGCCATTTCCGCGAAGATCAAACACGATTCCCTTCGCGCCTTCTTTCGAGAGACGTTTCACCGATGCTTCGAGCTCTTCAGTTGCAGTCTCATTGAACTGCTGCAGCGGGATGTAGCCAATGTTTCCGTCGAGCATGATTGCATATGGAACTGCAGGAATGCGAACATCAGCTCGCGTGAAGTTGATTGGAATCGGCTCCGCGACTCCTGCCCGAAGGAACTTCACGTCAACCTTGGTTCCGGGGCGTCCCTTCAGAACATCGGAGACCTGCTGGGTGCTCCAGCCGCGAGTGTCTGCGGTATCGACCTGAACGATGCGATCACCCTCGATTACGCCGGCTTGTTCAGCAGGAGTATGAGGGAAGACGCGCTGTACGGTGACAAATCCCTGTACTTCTCCGATCTCCATTCCAACACCGCCGTACTTTCCGCCCGTCTGGGCATTGAACGTGGCAAGCTCCTTCGGAGAAAGGAGGACTGAATATGGATCGTTGAGCTCGTGAACCAGCCCGCGGGCAGCTTTTTCATAAAGCTGGGCAGCGGCGACGCTGTCAACGAATCGGTTGGATACGATTGTAAGGACCTGGTCGAGGAGACGCGCTCCGTCGGCGGTCGAACGTTCCTGTGCGACAAAACCGCCCGCAAGAAGTGGGGCGGCGACGAGTCCGGCGATCAACAGCTTGCGACGATAGGTCATGCGTGTGGCCTGCTCAGGTGGTCTTCTCAAGGTACTAAATACGCTCGTAAGGTGTGAGTGTTCCTTTCATTGATGGCTTGGACACACGAACTCTCTCAGACGTTTCGACTCGCAAGTGTGTAGTCGACAAGCCAGTCACGATTGATCTGGCGGAACTGCGCGCTGCGAACGACGCCTGCTGCTACAAGCATCTCGTGTGCCGGTTGCAGCACTCGCTGAAGGTGCGACGGATATCGCTGGGTGAGTGGAAGCTGAAGGGCAAGCTCCTCGAGGGGAACGCGCCACGCTACCATTCCTCCTTCTCTGGCGACTTCCATCAGACGGTACAGACGTCTCGCCACAGGACTCGTGAGCGACTGATAGACGGCTGAGGAAAGGGTGACGGTACAGCCGGCAGCGATATTCTCGCGAATGACCGGAGAGATGGTTACCCGTGCATCGCCGGGCTCGGATGCAGTGAGTACGGGGAAGAGTGTGAACTGCTCTCTGTCGGCGAGCCTCCTGCGCTCGATTGCAACCGACGTGAGGATGGTGAAGCGATCGTCGAGCGCAGCTCCGCGTTTGGCAGCGACATAGACGCCTGCGGATTCGAGTATGGTTCTCTCGAGCCTGTTCAATGCGGAGCGAAGCTGCTCGTAAGTACGGCCGTCGACCTTCCTGCCGATGGAGCGAAGAAAGGAGTGCAAGGTAAAGCTGATCGTGCCCTCTGCCGGGAATCCTTCCTCAGCATAGCGATGGAGGATTTCGACGTAGACGTCCTGATCGAACGTTCCAGGAAGCCGATCCCCGGGTACGGGGAGCACCCGCCAGCGGCCGCCGGCTGGCGGCGAGTATGTTATGGTCGATTCATCCGCCGAATCGCTTAGCCGAAAAATCGGGAGCGCCTCGAGATTCCGGTCCAGATAAATGGCCCGATTAACTGAGCGTCGACGGGCGGCGATGGGCATATCGAGGGGGAAACTGTCCCAACACTTGAGGCGCGGCAAGGAGCGGGAACTTCATGGCCCGTTCATTGAGTAGTGCTGTATCAACACAACCTGACTCCGGATTTCGATGAGCATTCTGAAATACACTCTGCTGACTGTGGTGATTGTCCTGCTGCTGGCATTCGTGCTTGTCGGCGTTCTGTCCATCACTCGCGGCGCAACGGTACGGACAGTCATTGCGGAAGGAGACCGGGAAGGTCCACCGCAGGTAAGCGATCCCCTGTTTCCCAGATCGATCGAGCTTTTTACCGGGACGCACATCGAGCCAGGCAACAGAGTCGAGATACTGCTCAATGGAGAGGGGACCTATCCGTTCTTATGGAAGGACATCCAATCAGCAAAGAAAACGCTGACTGTGCAGATGTACTACTCACAGCCAGGTGCAATTGCGGATACGATGGCGAAGTATCTCTCCGAACGGGCGCGCGCAGGTGTGCGCGTGCTGCTTCTGCTCGATGCGTTTGGATCACAGCCGTTGTCGAAGGAATGGATCAAGGGGCTTCGTGATTCCGGTGTGGAGGTGTCATGGCTTCGCCCGCTGCGATGGTATACGCTTCACAAGGCGACACAGCGGTCTCACGTTCGTGTGGTAGTGGTAGACGGTCGCGTTGGATACACAGGAGGATTCGGGCTTGCCGACTACTGGCTTGGAGATGGCAGGCACGACGAGCAGTGGCGTGAATCGAATGTCCGGTTTTACGGACCGACCGTAGCAGCGCTGCAGGCTGCGTTCGCTTCGGGCTGGGCCGAATCGACCGGAGAGCTGCTCACCGGTGACGTGTTTTTTCCGCCAGTCGCATTCGAGGACAAAGGCAACGTCAATGCCGGGCTGATGCACAGTCTGCCTACCATCGGCAGCACGCCCGGAGAGAGATTTCTGGCGCTTACAATCGCAGGCTCACGCAAGTCTCTCTACATCTCGAATTCCTATTTCGTGCCCAACGACGATTTCTGCAATCTGCTGATCAAGGCAGCACACCGCGGTGTGGATGTGCGTGTCCTGACCGTCGGAGAGAAGACCGATGTAAAGACTACATGGTATGCAGGACGGGCACTCTATGAAAAGCTGCTGGCGGGCGGTGTAAAGATTTACGAGTACCAGCCCACAATGATGCATGCAAAGACGATTGTGGTGGACGGACTGTTCAGCGCCGTAGGTTCGATGAACTTCGACAACCGATCGATCGCATTCAACAACGAATCGCAGATCCTCGCTCTGGACCCCGAGGTCGGGCAGAAGATGGATCAGATATTCCTCGAGGATCTCAAGTACTCGAAGG